>JASHVV010000003.1 GCA_030044385.1 Gammaproteobacteria bacterium | reverse complement strand
CTTGGATACGCCATTGAGCGACGGCGGGATGGCGGAGCGACTCGCCGTCTGGTGGCAGTCCCCGGCAGCGTCGGCGCGGCAAAATAGGGCGCGTTGCAACGCGTTGCGCCAGGCGGCGCCGCCCGGCTAGAGGATCTCAGCCACACCTTACCCGCAGGCCGCGGGCGCCGCGATGACTGGTTCTGCTGCTTGACATTTTAATACCGGAATATTAACGTATGACGTTATAAATTCGGTGTAATATGATCGCAAGACGGCTCCGCCCCATCATCGAAGACCGCCTCCGGCAGATGCCGGGAGTAGTGCTCCTCGGGCCTCGCCAGGTCGGCAAAACTACACTGGCACGCCAGATCGCGACCGCGCGCAAGGCACGCGCCATATGCCTTGATCTTGAGCGTCCAACTGATCAGAGGCGTCTCCAGGATGCGGACGCGTTTCTGCGCGCCCAGGTTGGCAAGCTCGTTGTCATCGATGAGATTCACCGTGCTCCGGCGCTCTTTGAGACTTTGCGAGGGATCATCGACGATCGTCGCGCAGCAGGAGATCGCGCCGGGCATTTCCTTCTCCTCGGCTCGGCGGCAATCGAGCTGATGCGTCAGGCGTCAGAATCACTTGCTGGCCGGGTCGCATACATAGATTTGGCTCCGATCGATGCTTTGGAATTCCCCTCGCAGGTGGGTAATACCGATCGCCTTTGGACCCGCGGTGGCTTCCCCGACAGCCTGCTCGCGGAGAATGACAGGGCGAGCCTCAACTGGCGGCGCGCCTTTGTTCGTAGCTACCTGGAGCGGGACGTCCCGATGTTCGCTCCGCGGATGCCAGCCGAAACAATCGGTCGACTTTGGACTATGCTCGCGCACTCGCAGACGACTCCACTCAACCAATCCAAATTGGCCTCGAGTTTGGAAGTCTCCACTCCGGCAGTCACGCGCTACATCGACCTGCTGGTTGACTTGCTCCTGGTCCGTCGCCTGCGTCCATGGAGTGGCAACACGGGTAAAAGGCTCGTGCGCTCCCCGAAGGTTTACGTTCGCGATAGCGGCCTGACTCATGCCTTGCTTGACCTTGAAACCTGGGAGCAAATACTCGGGCATCCGGTCGCAGGCGCAAGCTGGGAGGGCTTCGCCATCGAAAACCTCGTCGCTGTCGCCGGCGATCGACGCACGCCCTACTTCTATCGCACGGAGGACGGGGCTGAAATCGACCTTCTATTCGAGCGGGCAGGATCGGTCGATATGGTTATTGAGATCAAGCGCTCGACTGCGCCGACGTTGTCCCGCGGCTTCAATCTGGCGCGACAGGCGCTGAAGCCTCGCGAAGCATATCTGGTGCATGGGGGCACCGAGTCGTGGCCAGTGGGGGATGGCGTGACCGCCATCGGCCTTCGTGAATTAATGCAGAGGCTCGCGGACACTTGAAAGGGCCGTGCCTGCGTCGGTGCTGCAAGTCCGGCGCGCGGGTGAGTCGCTTCGGTCCGGGCGTGGGCTGAGAAGAGGGCGGCCCGACGCGGCAATCCGGTGCACAACGGTGCAAACCCGTTGAAATTGGTAGCGGGGCGTGCTTTGTATTTCCGACACCACTGATTCTGTTGATATTCCGCTTCTGTGAGGGTGGTACTGCGCGATCGCCGCCTTCTGTACGCGGCATAGGAGTTTCGGGGTGGAGCAGGCTATCTCGCGAGCGTGCGTACTGCCCGGGCCGCCGCCGCAGCCCGGTTCTCGACGCCGAGCTTCACGAAGATCTGCTCCAGGTGCTTGTTCACCGTCCGTGGGCTGATCTCGAGGATCTCGCCGATCTCACGGTTGGACTTGCCGCAGCTCAGCCATCGCAGCACTTCCGATTCGCGCGAGGTCAGTGAGAGCGCCTGCTGCAGCAGCAGCTCATCGGCCCCCAGGCCGTGCTCCGAGATCCTGAAGAGAAGCTCGTCAGGTCTGATGGCGCTCAGGTAGGTGACCTCGAGCCGACGCGTGCCCAGCTCGATTTGCGTCGCCGCCGACGGCACGCATGCTTCGACGAGTTGCCGCAGCCGCGCGGCGAGCTCGGGTGGCAGACCGCCTGCCTGACCTGCGGTGGACGGGAAGAGATCGGCGAGCAGTTGCTTCGCTTTGGGAGTGCACCAGAGGAGCTTCGCCTGGGTGTCCACCGCCAGTAGAAAGCGGCCGCTCGCATCGAGCGCAACGTGCGCGCCGCGCGCCATGCGCGCATTCGTGAGATGGACCCTGATGCGGGCGAGGAGCTCGTCAACGATGATGGGCTTGGTCACGTAGTCGACCCCACCAGCCGCGAGTCCCTGCACCACATGCTCGGTCTCGCTGAGGCCGGTCATGAAAATGACCGGCAGATGCCGCAGCTGCTTCTCCCCCTTCAGCCGCCGGCATGTCTCGAACCCGTCCATGCCCGGCATCACCGCATCGAGCAGCACCAGGTCGGGTGTGATCTGCTCGACGAGCGCGAGCGCGCTCTCGCCATCCGTTGCGATGAGGACGGTGAAGCCGGCCTCATCGAGGGTGTCGGTGAGGAAACCGAGCGTATCGGGAGTATCGTCCACGACGAGTATGGTGTCTTTGCGCATGGGTCATCCGCGCGCGCGCAGCGAGGCGAGGACGCTCATGTAGCGCTTGAGGTCGAAGCTGGTGACGAGGCCACGCAGGTGCGCGGCGAGCGGGCCGCTCGCCGGGCTCTCGGCCTCGAGCTGATCGAGCTTCGCCTCGATGCCGCGCACGTGACCGATGCGGCCGAGCTCGTAGAGGTCGTGCAGATGGTGCTCGCAGCCCGGAGGCGCCTCGCAGGCGAGGGCGGTGCTCGCCGTCTCCTGCGGGGCGGGCTCGCGCACCCATTCCAGTGCGAGCAGGTTGCCGACGGTCTCGAGGAGAAGGCCGATCTCGATCGGCTTGACCAGGAAGGCATCGTGCACGTGGCCGCCGTCGCCGCCCGGGGCGTACTCGTGAGCATTGGCGGACACGACGAGGATCTTGAGGCTGTCGGCCCCCGCCGCGCGCAGCCGCCGTGCCACTTCCCAACCTGTCATGTCGGGCATCGAGATGTCGAGCATCGCGAGGTCCGCTGCCTGCAGGGCGGCGAGCTCGAGGCAGGAGCTGCCGTCTCTCGCCGCCACGACCGTGAACCCCAGCGGCTCGAGCAGGCTCGTCAACAGTCCGAGATGTGTCGGGTCATCGTCGGCGAGCAGGATGCGGCGTCGCGGGCCGGCGTAGCCTCGGATGGGCTGTTGCGGCACGCGGCTGTCTTCCATGCCGTGATGGACCTGCGAGAGGAGCAGCCGTACCACGAAGACGGTGCCCGTCCCCGGGGTGCTGCGCACCTTGACCTCCCCGCCCATGATCTGCGCCAGCAGCCGGGTGATCGTCAGCCCGAGCCCGGTGCCCGGCTGCGAGCGCACCGCCGCCCCTCGCCCGCGCTCGAACGGCTCGAAGATGCGCTCGAGATCCTCGGCGGCGATGCCAAAGCCGGTGTCCGCGACCTCGAATTCGGCCACCTCGCTGCGATAGCGCACGGTGAGGGAGGCGTGCCCTTGTTCCGTGTACTTGATCGCGTTCGACAGCAGATTGATCAGGATCTGCCGCAGCCGCTTCTCATCGGTGTGCACCATGAGGGGCAGGTGAGGCGGCGCCTGGTAGCGGAAGCCGATTCCCTTGGCCGCCGCCTGCAGGCGGAACATGTCGACGATCTGCTCGAGAAACTCCTTCAGGCGCACCTTGTCCCGGCTCATGCGCACCAGGCCATTCTCGATGCGCGAGATGTCGAGCAGGCCATCGACGAGGTTGGAGAGATGCTCGGAGCTGCGGCGGATGATGCGGGCGGCGTTCTCCGGGGTCACGCCCGCGCCGCGCTCGAGCAGCTGCGCGTAACCGAATATGGAGTTGAGGGGCGTGCGGATCTCGTGACTGATGCCGACGATGTAGCGGGTCTTGGCGATGTTGGCGGCTTCGGCCGCCTCCTTGGCGCGCTGCAGCGCCGCATCGGTGCGTTGGTGAGCCTCGATCTCCTCCATGAGCATGGACGTCTGGCGCCCCGATTCCTGCTCGGCCGCCCGCCGGCTCTCGTGCGCCAGCACGATGAGCCAGGCCCCCACCCCCGAGAGCACCAGCAGGCTGAGGAACACTACCCAGAGGGCCGTGGCGATCGCCTGGCGCTCGAGCGCGGCGGCGCCGCCGTACTGGTGATAGACGAAGGCGAGGAGCAGCGCCAACACGCCGTTCGAGAGCAGGAGCAGCCCGCAGAACTGGCCGGCGCGGGTGCCGACGGCGCTGGCCAGACCCCGGGGCAGCAGCCGCTGCGCGAGCCGCGCGAGCTGCTCGGTGAGGCGGCTCCCGCTCTTGCAGAGGTCGCGGCAGCGCGCCTCGAGCGTGCAGCACAGCGAGCAAATCGGGCCGGAATAGGCCGGACACATCGCCATGTCGTGGCCCTCGAACTCGTTGTCGCACACGGTGCAGCGCAGCGTGGTGTCGGTGTCCGCATCGATCGGCGGCTTGCGCGCCAGGTAATAGCGGCCCCCCGTCGCCCAGGCGATGAGCGGTGCGGCGGCAACGGCGACCGCGAGCCCGACGAACGGCGACAGCACCTGCGCCGCCGGGCCGAACAGGCCGAGATACGACAGGCTGGATGCGAGCACCGACAGGGCCAGGGCGCCGACGCCCACCGGATTGATGTCGTAGAGATGCGCGCGTTTGAACTCGACGTAGGGGGGGCTCAAGCCGAGCGGCTTGTTGATCACGAGGTCGGCCGTCAGCGCCCCGATCCAGCCGGCGGCGAAGTTGGCGTAGATCATCAGCGCCCCGTCGATCACGCGAAAGATGCCGATCTCCATCAGGAGCAGGGCGAGCACCACGTTGAACACCAGCCAGACCACGCGGCCCGGATGGCTGTGCGTCAGGCGGGAGAAGAAATTCGACCAGGCGATCGATCCGGCGTAGGCGTTCGTGACGTTGATCTTGAGCTGACAGACGATCACGAAGATGCCGGCCAGCACGAGCGCGACACGGGGTGAGCCGAGCGTCTCGCGATAAGCGACGTAGTACATCGCGCTCGGCTGCGCCGCCTGGGCGAGCGGTACGCCGTGGTGGAGCGCGAACACTGCGAGAAACGACCCCGCGAGGAGCTTGAAGGCGCCGAGCAGTATCCACCCGGGCCCGGAAAGCAGCAGCGCCGCCCACCACCCGGCGGCGTTGGCGGGCCGGCGCTGCGGCAGGAAGCGCAGGTAGTCGACCTGCTCGCCGATCTGCGGCAGCAGCGACAGCAGCATGGAAGTCGACATGCCGAAGGCCATGAATCCCGATGCGCCGGCGACACCGCTCGCGCCGGCGAAGGAGCTCCACAGCGCGACAGCGGCCTTGCCGCGCGTCATCACGTAGGCGAGCGGCAGGAACTGCAGCACGAGCCAGACGCCCTGGGTCGCAAGCTGCATGCGGCTGATGAAGGTGATGCCGTAGAGGGCAATCGGTATGACGACCAGGGAGCTCAGAACATAGGCGATGGCAATGGGGACGCCGAACAGCATCTGCAGCGCCACCGAGAGGATCGTGGCCTCGATCGAGAACAGGAGAAAGGTGAAGGAGGCGTAGATGAGCGAGGTGAGCGTCGAGCCCATGTAGCCGAATCCGGCGCCGCGGGTGAGCAGGTCGATGTCCACTCCGTAGCGCGCGGCGTAGTAGGCGATGGGCAACCCGATGAGGAACATGAGCACGGCGAAGGAGCCGATCGCCCAGACCGCATCGTGCGAGCCGTAAGCGAGCGTGATCGAGCCGCCTATGGCCTCGCAGGCAAGGAAGGCCACCGGGCCGAGCGCGGTGTTGCCGACACGGAAGGAGGATCGGCGCGCCCGGGCCGGGGTGTAACGCAGCGCGAAGTCCTCCAGCGTCTGGCTTGCCACCCACTGGTTGTACTGGCGGCGCTCGCGGACGAGGCGCTGGCGCGGGTGCAGAGTCTGCTCTCGCTCCGCCATCACCGTCTCTGCGGCACGGTCGGCGCCGGCGGGGCTGCAACCGGTATCACTCGCTTCCCCCTGTTGACGCCCGCGTAGCGCATTGGACGAATGCAATGCACGTGCCAGTGCCGAAGGATGCACCGCGAGGGTCTGGATCCAGGGCGAGTCTCACTGAGTGACGCGTCTCCGAGGAGGCTGCGGCGATGATGACATCGCCGCGAAGGAGCCATCTACGTCAAATGACGCAGGCCGCTACGCGAAACGGCCCGTACCCGGGCCTCGCCGCATCGCCTAGGTTGTGCACCACGAAGTTCCGACCGGAAACGAGCGGGCAGCGCGCTGAGCGACTGCCCCCGGGGAGGCGCGATGGCGTTGATCGACGAGACAGATGCTCCCGGTTGGGACGCGGCAGCGCACTTCGCACCGATTCCGTGCAAACGCGCGGGCGGCCCGTTCCGCCACAGACGTCGCGATCCGTCGGACCCGAAGGCTATTCAAGAAGCAGAAGGCATCGTCCATGCATGACATATCCACTCGCAGGCGCCCGGGTCCCGGCCTGCTCCCGTCCGCGCTCGCCTCGGCCGTCATCGGCGCTCCACTCCTGCTGGCGCACGCCCAGCCCGCGGCGGCCGACGTCAGCCCGGCCCCCGTGACCGTCGGCGCCGGCCTGCAGACCAACTTCTACGAGTGCGACAAGGCCTGCATCGCGAGCCCCGGCACGCCGAGCGAGCCCGGCGGCAGCGTCGCAGGCTTCGCGCTCGACAGCATACGCCTGTACGTGAACGGCGGCGTCACCGACCAGATCAAATTCACGTTCGATACCGAGTACACCGGCTCCGGCAGCGGACCGGGCGACAACAAGGTGGCGGTCCTCGATGCGATCGCGCGCTTCGAGTTCTCGAGCGCTTTCAACATATGGGCCGGGCGTTTCCTGCCGCCGAGCGACCGCGCCAATCTGTATGGACCCTACTATGCGAACGACTGGGCGCCTTACGTCGACGGCGTGGCCGACTATTACCCGGATGTCGCCACCGGCCGCGACAACGGAGTCGCCTACTGGGGTGACTACGGTCCGTTGAAGCTGCAGGTGGGCGCATTCGACGGCGGCTCGCTCAACAGCGCCGTCACGGACAAGAGCAAAGTCCTGAGTGCGGCGCGCGTCATGTGGGACTTCTGGGACAAGGAGGCCGGCTACTACCTGAACGGCACTTATTACGGCGACAAGCACGTGCTCGCCCTCGGCCTCGCGGGACAGAGCGAGAACGGCAAGACCGCCTGGAACCTCGACGAGCTGCTCGACACGCCACTGGGCGATGCCGGTGCCATCAGCCTCGAGTCCGAATACCAGAAGGACGATGGCCTCGTCGCGACGACGGCCTCGCACGGCTGGTATGCGCTCGCAGGCTACCTGCTGCCGCAGGTGGTGGGCATCGGCAGGTTTCAGCCGCTGGTCAAGTACAGCCAGAAGACATTCGACGCCGGACCGAACGCGACCCTCGGCACGATCGTGCCGGGATACCAGCTCAAGACCACGGAGGTGGACTTCAACTATGTGATGAAGGAGTTCAACGCGCGCGTCGGCCTCTACTACCTGCATCAGTCGAGCAACTCGCTGCTCGCGACCGGCGGCACGCCGAGCGAGGCGGGCGTGAAGCTGCAGCTGCAGATGTGAGCCATTACGAAAAAAAGGTAACTCCCACCATGACTCTCAAGCATCTATTGTCCCGCTCGCTCATCCTGGTCGCAGCCGTCGCGGCGGCCTCGACCGCCTCCGCCGCCGGCGTCATCAAGGTCGGCGTGCTGCACTCTCTCTCGGGCACCATGGCGATCAGCGAGGAGCCGCTCAAGGACACCATCCTCATGATGATCGCCGAGCAGAACAGGAAGGGCGGCCTCCTCGGCAAGAAGCTCGTGCCGGTGGTCGTCGATCCGGCGTCCAACTGGCCGCTCTTCGCCGAGAAGGCGCAGGAGTTGCTCGAGAAGGACAAGGTCGCCGTGGTGTTCGGCTGCTGGACCTCGGTGTCGCGCAAGTCGGTACTGCCGGTCTTCGAGAAGGATGACGGCCTCCTCTTCTATCCGGTGCAGTGGGAAGGCGAGGAGTCCTCTCGCAACATCATCTACACGGGCGCGACGCCGAACCAGCAGGCCATCCCCGCCGTCGAGTATCTGATGAACCAGATGCACGTGAAACGCTGGGCGCTCATCGGCACGGACTATGTATATCCGCGCACGACCAACAAAATCCTGCAGGCGTATCTCGAGGCGCACGGCGTCAACCCCTCGGACATCATGGTCCGCTATACGCCGTTCGGCTTCTCCGATTGGCAGAGCATCGTCGCGGAGATCAAGACCTTCGGCTCCGAGGGTGAGAAGACCGCGGTGGTCTCGACCATCAACGGTGATGCCAACGTGCCCTTCTACAAAGAGCTGGCCAACCAGCACATCACCGCCGAGGACATTCCCGTGATGGCCTTCTCGGTGGGCGAGCAGGAGCTCTCGGGCCTCGACACCAGGCCCCTGGTCGGGCACCTGGCGGCCTGGAACTACTTCATGAGCGTGCGCACGCCCGCCAACCGCGCCATGATCAAGCAGTGGCACGCCTACATCGGCAGCGACAAGCGCGTGTTCAACGACCCGATGGAGGCGAGCGTCATCGGCTTTCGCCTCTGGGTGAAGGCGGTAGAGAAGGCCCATACGACGAACGTCGACAAGGTCATCGCGACACTGCCCGGCCTGAAGGTGGCGAACCTCACCGGCGGCACGGCCGAGGTGCTGCCGAATCACATGATCACCAAGCCCGTGCTGATCGGGGAGATCCGGCCGAATGGCCAGTTCGACGTCGTGTGGAAGACGCCCGGAGAAGTACCAGGGGAGGCTTGGTCGCGCTATCTGGCGGCCGACAAGGACGTGATCGCTGATTGGGTACACGCAAAGTGCGGCCACTACGATACCGCGACCAAGGTGTGCTCGGGGCAGTGATGGAGTTGCGCCTGCCGCGGCTGCATCCGGCGCCTTGGGCCGGATGCTCTGCCGGACCGCGTGAGGATGCGTGGGCGGTGCGCGAGAGACGGCTGCTCGGGAAGGATGCCCGAGCCGCAGGCGCATTCGGTGAAGTCGGGAGGCAGGACCGGGGCATCCGCGCCAGCGCAGGCCTCGCCGCGGCGCTGGCGGCAATGCTCTGGGCCTTCTTGCCGGTGACCTGCAGCGCCCGCGCAGGCACCGCCGGCAATACGCCGGCCGCCGCCGCGGCGGTGGCCCAGGGCACGAGGCCGGTGTCCGTGGCTGCAGCCGGCGCCGATGCCGCCTCCACGATGGCGAGATTCCAGGCGCTGCTCGGGAGCCTGAAGTCGGCCAGCTACGACGCCAAGGCACAGATCGTGCGCCAGCTCGCGACCCTGGGCTATCCCGGGACGCGCCGGTTTCTTGCGCAGCTCCTGGAGGAGAACGTCTACTCGCGCGAGCCGGACGGGCGGGTTTTCATCGCCAGCTCCCTTTCCGACGGATATGCGCTGATCGATCCGGCGACCGGCAAGCCGGCGGGCACCGTCTCAGAGGACGATTTCAACAACGACTTCGACCCCGTCGGAATCAACGACCAGCTGCGGACGGTACTGCAGAGTGTGCTCGCACAGTTCGATCTGTCGAGCCCCGACGCCTCCGTGCGGCTCGGAGCCGTTCAGACGCTTTTGCAATCTTTCAACGATACTTCAGACGATGCCACGAGCGCCGCCGCGACGACGCTGCTGCAGGCGCGGCTGCGGGTCGAGCACAATCCGGGCGTACGGCGGGCGATCCGCGCCGGCCTCGCCCTGGCCGCCCTCGGCAGCGGCTCCGCTCAGCAGCGCCTGCAGGCCATCCGCCAGGTCGGCTCGAGTCTCAATCCGGACGTCTACAACCGCCTGGTAGCGTTGACCGCTGCGTCCACGGAGCCGGATCCCCGCGTGCGCGCCGCCGCCTCCCGCGCGATTCGCTCCATCGACGGCTGGCGAGCGTTCTACGGCGGCGTGCAGACCCTGATCTTCGGGCTCGGGCTCGGGGCGGTGCTGGCGCTCGCGGCCATCGGGCTCGCGATCACCTTCGGCGTGATGGGAGTCATCAACATGGCGCACGGGGAGCTCATCATGCTCGGCGCCTACACCGCCTACGTGATGCAGCTGCTGATGCCGGGTCACGTCGGGGCCTCCGTAGTGCTGGCGGTGCCCGCGGCATTTCTGGTCTCGGGACTCTGCGGCGTGCTGATCGAGAGATGCATCGTGAGATTTCTCTACGGACGGCCGCTCGAGACGCTGCTTGCGACCTTCGGCCTGAGCCTCGTGCTGCAGCAGCTCGCGCGTGATGTGTTCTCACCGGACAACCGGCCGGTCTCCGCGCCCGCATGGATGATGGGCTCGCTGCAGATCAATGATGCCCTGTCGATCACCTACAACCGCCTGGTGGTCCTGCTCTTTACGCTGTTCGTGTTCGCGGTGCTGCTCTTCGTCATGAAGTACACGCGGCTCGGCCTGCAGGTGCGTGCCGTCTCGCAGAACCGGGCGATGGCGCGTGCCATGGGCGTGCGCACGCAGTGGGTCGACTCGCTCGCCTTCGGGCTGGGCGCGGGGATCGCGGGCGTCGCCGGCGTGGCGTTGAGTCAGCTCACGAACGTTGGGCCGGAGCTCGGCCAGTCCTACATCGTCGACTCGTTCATGGTGGTGGTATTCGGGGGTGTCGGCAGCCTCTGGGGGACTCTGATCGGCGGCATGCTGATCGGCATCGTGCACATGATCCTCGAGCCCTATGCCGGCGCCGTGCTCGGCAAGGTGCTGGTGCTCATCGGCGTGATCCTCTTCATCCAGCGGCGGCCGCGCGGGCTCTTCCCGCAGCGCGGCCGGGTCGTGGAGGGCTAGCGGCGTGAGCGTACCGCAGGCGGCACCGCAACTCGTGGAACCGGAAGGCATTCCGGGCTCCGGCCGGCCGGGCGGCGGACTCGGGGATGCTGCCCAGGGCCGCGCGTCCGGCCCGGATCTGCTCGACCGGCCGACACGACTCGTCATGCTGGTGCTCGCCGCGCTGGCCATCGGCGTGCCGTTGCTCAACCTCGCCGTGCCGGCGTCCTCCAGCCTGCACGTGAGCGCCTACACGGTCGGGCTCCTCGGCAAGTACGCCTGTTACGCGCTGCTCGCCCTCGCCGTCGATCTGGTCTGGGGATACTGTGGCATCCTGACTCTCGGCCATGCGGCCTTCTTCGCGCTGGGCGGCTACGCGCTGGGCATGTATCTCATGCGCGAGATCGGCGCCCGCGGCGTCTACGGCAACCCGCTGCTGCCCGACTTCATGGTCTTCCTCAACTGGAAGACGTTGCCCTGGTACTGGCTTGGATTCAACCACTTCGCCTTGGCGGCGGTGATGGTGATCGTGGCGCCGGCGGCTCTGGCGCTGGTGTTCGGCTGGCTGGCATTCCGCTCGCGCGTGACCGGAGTCTATCTCTCGATCATCACCCAGGCGCTGACCTACGCCTTGATGCTCGCTTTCTTCCGCAATGAGACCGGCTTCGGCGGCAACAACGGCTTCACCGATTTCAAGGACATCCTCGGCTTCGATCTGCAGGCGCAGGCGACCCACGTGGCGCTCTTCGCGGTGACGATCGCCGTGCTGGCGCTCGGCTATCTCGCCTGCCGATGGGTGGTGAGCTCGCGCACGGGCCGGGTGATTCAGGCAGTACGGGATGCCGAGAGCCGGACGCGGTTCATCGGCTATCGCGTGGAATCCTACAAGCTCTGGGTGTTCGTCTTCTCGGCCATCCTCGCCGGCATCGCCGGGGCGCTCTATGTTCCCCAGATCGGCATCATCAATCCGAGCGAGTTCTCCCCGGTCAACTCGATCGAGATCGTTGTCTGGGTGGCGATCGGCGGCCGCGGCACGCTCTATGGCGCGCTCGCCGGCGCGCTTCTGGTCAACTACGCCAAGACCTATTTCACCGAGGCGCTGCCCGAAGTCTGGCTATACGCGCTCGGGGCGCTCTTCGTGCTGGTCACGCTGTTCCTGCCGCGGGGCGTGGCGGGCCTGCTGCGGGCGAGACGGCCGCGCCGCCCGCGAGTGCCGGCGGTCCGTTGAGGAGGGTGCGGTGAACATGGCGTCGGCCAGACTCCGCGCCGCTCTGGCACGGCTTTCCGGGCGATCGCGCAGCGCGGGCCCGGCGCGCGTGGGCGCGATGCTCGGCGGAGACCCGCTTGTGACCGGTCCTGACGCCTCGCACGGAGTGATTCTCTACCTCGAGGACATCACGGTGAGCTTCGATGGGTTCAAGGCGCTCGATGCGCTCACCCTCTACATCGAGGCCGGGGAGCTTCGCTGCATCATCGGACCCAACGGTGCCGGGAAGACGACGATGATGGATGTCATCACCGGCAAGACCCGCCCGGACCAGGGCTCGGCATGGTTCGGGCAGACGATCGATCTGCTCGCGCACACCGAGCCGGAGATCGCGCAGGCGGGAATCGGGCGCAAGTTCCAGAAGCCAACGGTGTTCGAACGCCACTCGGTGCTCGAGAATCTCGAGCTGTCGATGGCCGGTGACCGATCGGTCTGGCGCGGCCTGTTCGCGCGGCTCTCGCCGTTGGAGCGCGAGCGCATCGAGGAAGTCCTCGAAATCATTGCGCTCACCGGGCGCCGCCATGAGCCGGCCGGCGCGCTCTCGCACGGCCAGAAGCAATGGCTCGAAATCGGCATGCTGCTCATGCAAAACCCGCGTCTTCTGCTCGTTGACGAGCCCGTGGCCGGCATGACGCCGCAGGAGACGGAGCGCACCGCGGAACTTCTCACCGCGCTCGCGGGACGGCATTCGATCGTGGTGGTTGAGCATGACATGGACTTCGTGCGCTCCATCGCCCGGCGGGTGACGGTCCTGCACGAGGGGCGCGTGCTCGCCGATGGTCCCATGGAGCAGGTGCAGGCAGATCCCAAGGTGATCGAGGTCTACCTCGGCGAGTAGGCGACAGATCGACCATGTTGACGGTGAAACAACTCAATCAGTTCTACGGCGGCAGTCACACCCTCTGGGATCTCGATCTCGAGGTGCGCAAGGGCTCCTGCACCTGCCTCATGGGCCGCAACGGAATGGGCAAGACGACGCTGCTGCGCTGCATCATGGGACTGCTGTCCATCGCTGCCGGCGAGGTGCAATTCGAGGGCGACAACCTGTGCGCCAAGCCGGCCGAGGCACGTGCCCGCGCGGGGATCGGCTACGTACCGCAGGGGCGGGAGATCTTCCCGCAGCTCACCGTGGCGGAGAACCTGGAGATCGGGCTCGCCGCGCGCCGCTCCCGCGGCATCCCGCAGCATATCTTCGAGCTGTTCCCGGTACTGCGGCGGATGCTCGGCCGCCGGGGCGGGGACCTCTCCGGCGGTCAGCAGCAACAGCTCGCCATCGGCCGTGCGTTGGTCCTGCAGCCCACGCTGCTCATTCTCGATGAGCCGACCGAGGGCATTCAACCCAACATCGTGCACGAGATCGGCGATGTCATTCAACGTCTGCGCGCCGCGGGACTCACGGTGCTGCTGGTCGAGCAGAAGCTGCCGTTCGCGCGGCGCGTGGCGAGCGACTTTCACGTCATCGACAAGGGGCGGCTCGTGGCGAGCGGCCCCATCGGGCAGCTGACCGATGAGCTGGTGCAGCGGCATCTGACGGTGTAGCAACGAGGCGGGCCAAACTGGATGCCGATGTTCAAGACGATTCTGATCGCCAATCGCGGCGAGATTGCCGTGCGAATCCTGCGCTCGCTGCGAGCCATGGCGATCCGCAGCATCGCCGTTCACTCCGATCCCGATCATGCGAGCCGGCACGTGAGCCTCGCCGATGCCGCGGTGCGGCTGCCGGGCTGCGCCGCGGCGGACACCTACCTGCGAGGCGAGCTGATCGTTGCGGCCGCGAAGGCACAGGGTGCCGAGGCGATCATTCCCGGTTACGGCTTCCTCGCGGAGAACGCCGAGTTCGCCGAGCTGTGCGAGGCCGCCGGCCTGGTCTTCATCGGGCCTTCGCCCGAGCAGATCCGGCGCTTCGGCCTCAAGCACACCTCCCGCGAGATCGCGCGGGCCGCCGGCGTGCCGCTCGTGCCCGGCACCGGCCTGTTGGAGAGTCTGCAGCAGGCGCAGGCCGCGGCCGAGGAGATCGGTTACCCGGTGATGCTGAAGTCCACTGCGGGTGGCGGCGGCATCGGACTGACGCGCTGTGCGGATGCGGCCGGGCTTGCGGTGGCCTTCGAGACGGTACAGCGACTGGCGCAAAGCTTCTTCAAACATGCAGGTGTTTTCCTCGAGCGTTGCATCGACGATGCGCGTCACGTCGAAGTGCAGATTTTCGGCGATGGCAGGGGCCGCGTCGTGGCCCTTGGGGAGCGCGACTGCTCGCTGCAGCGGCGCAACCAGAAGGTCATCGAGGAGACGCCCGCGCCGAACCTGCCGCCCGCGACGCGGACGCGCATGCTGGAAGCGGCACGCAGGCTCGGCCTCGCGGTGGGCTATCGATCCGCGGGGACGGTGGAGTTCATCTACGACCCGGCGCGCGACGAATTCCACTTCCTCGAGGTCAACACGCGCCTGCAGGTCGAGCATCCGGTCACCGAGGCGGTGCTCGGCATCGACCTCGTCGAGTGGATGGTGCGCACGGCGGCCGGCGAGCCGCCGAGTCTGCTCGCCCTCCCCGCGGCGAAGGGGGCGGCGATCGAGGTCCGTCTCTACGCCGAGGATCCGGCGAACGATTTTCAGCCTTCGCCCGGCGTCCTGACCGAAGTGGCGTTTCCGGCGGATGTACGCGTCGATGGCTGGGTCGCGACGGGCACGGAGGTCTCGCCGTACTACGATCCGATGCTCGCCAAGCTGATCGTTCACGGCGCGGACCGGGCGCAGGCCATCCAGAGGCTCAGGACCGCACTCGCCGCGAGCCGCCTGGGCGGCATCGCCACCAATCTCGATTATCTGCGTGTGGTTGCGGCCTCGCCCATGTTTGCGACGGGGAGCGTCTCGACGCGCGCGCTGTCACGCCTGCACTATCGGCCGCGCGCCCTCGAGGTGCTGGCGCCCGGCACCTACACGACCGTTCAGGACTATCCAGGCCGCGTTGGCTATTGGAATGTGGGCGTGCCGCCCTCTGGTCCGATGGACGATTATGCCTTCCGCATCGGCAACCGCATCGTGGGTAACGCGACATCCGCGGCAGGGATCGAGTGCACGCTCGCTGGCCCTACGCTGAAGTTCCATTCCGCGTGTGTGATCGCGCTGACGGGCGCGAGTGCCGATGCGACGCTCGATGGCGTGCCGGTCGCGTGGTGGGCGCCGGTGCGGGTGGAGCCGGGACAGGTACTCGCCATCGGCCGGGCGCGCACCGGCTGTCGCACCTATCTGGCGGTCGCCGGCGGCTTCGATGTGCCGGTCTATCTGGGCAGCCGCTCGACATTCGTGCTGGGGCAGTTCGGCGGCCACGCCGGACGAGTCCTGCGGCAAGGTGACATGCTGCCGCTGGGCGCGCCGCCGGACACCGCTGTATCCCGTGCCGCGCCGGCCGAGCTGATCCCGGCCTACGGTGTGGAGTGGGAAGTCGGCGTTCTCCACGGGCCGCACGGCGCCCCGGATTTCTTCACCGAGGAGGCCATCGCGACCTTCCTGGCGACGGCCTGGGAGGTGCATTACAACTCCAACCGGCTCGGCGTCCGCCTGCTCGGCCCGAGGCCGTCCTGGGCGCGCAGTGACGGCGGCGAAGCGGGTCTGCACCCCTCCAATATTCACGACTGCGAGTACGCCATCGGCTCGGTGAACTTCACCGGCGACATGCCGGTGGTCCTGACCCGCGATGGGCCGAGCCTCGGCGGCTTCGTCTGTCCCGTCACGATCGCGAAGGCGGAGCTGTGGAAGATCGGTCAGGTCAAGCCTGGCGACCGCATCCGCTTCAGGCCGCTGAGCTTCGAGGATGCGCTCGCGCTCGAGAAGGGACAGGACGAGGCCATCGGCGGGCTTGGGCCGCGGCGCGCTTTGCGGTCCGCGGCGGCATCGACACCTGTGCCCGCAGCGACCGCCGGCACGGTGCTGGCGGCACTGGCGAGTGAAGGTGACCGGCCCGCCGTTGCCTACCGCCAGGCGGGCGACCGCTACATCCTGCTGGAATACGGACCCAACGAGCTCGATCTGCGCTACCGCTTCCGTGTCCATGCCCTGATGGAGGAGCTCGCGGCCAATCCCGTCCCGGGCATCCTGGAGCTCTCGCCCGGCGTGCGCTCCCTGCAGATCCACTATGACAGCCGGCTCATCCACCAGCGCGGCCTGCTGGATGCGCTCCTGCAAGCGGAGATGCGGCTGCCGCTCATCGACACGATGAAGGTGAGAACCCGGGTCGTGCATCTGCCGCTGACCTTCGAGGACTCCGCCACGCTCGATGCGCAGCGGCGTTATCGCGAGACAGTGCGCGCCAGCGCGCCCTGGCTGCCCAACAATGTGGACTTCATTCAGCGCATCAACGGGCTCTCGAGCCGGGAAGAGGTGCGCGACATCGTCTTCGCGGCGAGCTACATGGTGCTGGGCCTGGGCGATGTCTATCTCGGTGCGCCCTGCGCCGTGCCTGTGGATCCGCGGCATCGGCTTTTGACATCCAAGTACAATCCCGCCCGCACGTTCACTGCGGAAGGTACCGTCGGCATCGGTGGGGTGTATATGTGCATCTACGGCATGGACAGTCCCGGGGGGTATCAGCTCGTCGGCCGCACGCTGCCATCTGGAACAAGTTTCTGAAGAACCCGATCTTTGCGCCTGGCGAGCCGTGGCTGCTGCGCTTCTTCGATCAGGTCCGTTTCTACCCGGTCGCGGAAGAGGAGCTGAGCGGGCTGCGGGAAGATTTCCGCGAGGGGCGCGCCGCGATCCGTATCGAGGAGGAGATCTTCGATCTGTACGATTATCATGCCTTCCTCGAGCGCGAGGCCAAGAGCATCGCCGCGTTCCGCGAGCGTCAGCGAGAAGCGTTCGTCGCGGAGGTCGCGCGCTGGCAGGAAGACTCTGCGCCGGTGGCGGCTCTCGCGGAGGAGGCGCCGCAGATCGAGGAAGTCGATGGGCATCTCGTGACTTCCGAGATTCACGGGAGTGTCTGGAAGATTCTGGTACGGGAAGGCGAGGCGGTCGCGGCTGGTGCGGCCATCGTCGTCCTCGAGGCCATGAAAACGGAATTCACCATTCTCGCCCCGATCAATGGCACCATCCGAGCGGTGTATTGCCGGCTTGGCCGGCCTGTCGCGACCGGCGACCGCCTGCTGGTGATCGAAGCCATCCGAGCTGAATGACAATGCTGTCTGCATTTCCAACCATCGCCGCCTTGCACGAGGCGTATGCGGCTGGGCTGTCCCCGAGGGAAGTCCTTGCCGATCTGTACCGACGTATCGAGGCCGTGCGCGACCCCGGTATTTTCATTACGCTTCTGCCGGAGGAAACCACGCGCGCCGCGAGCAACGCGCTCGGCGCGTTCGATTCCAAGGCGAAGCCGCTCTGGGGCGTACCGTTCGCCGTGAAGGACAACATCGACGTGGCGGGCCTGCCGACCACCGCGGCCTGTCCGGGCTTCGCTTACACGCCCGCCGAAACGGCTTTCGCGGTCCGGCGCCTGCTCAATGCCGGCGCAATCCTCATCGGCAAGACCAACCTCGACCAATTTGCAACGGGGCTCGTCGGCGTGCGCACCCCTTATCCGGCGCCGAGGAACGCCTTCAGTCCAGTCCATGTCCCGGGGGGATCGAGCAGCGGCTCCGCGGTTGCGGTCGCCCACGGGCTGGTCACCTTCGCGCTCGGTACGGATACTGCAGGCTCGGGACGCGTGCCTGCCGGCCTCAACAATGTCGTTGGGTTGAAGCCGTCGCTGGGCAGCGTCTCATCGCGCGGGGTCGTGCCCGCCTGCCGGACATTGGACACGATCTCCGTGTTCGCGGGAACGGTCGCCGACGCCGACGCTGTCTATCGCGTCATGGCGAGTTATGATCACGAAGACCCCTGGTCGCGGCGGCCGACAGTTTCTGCGCCGCCCGGCACCTTGCCGCCCGGCCTGCGTGTCGGCGTGCCGGATTCCGCGAGCCGGCGCTTCGGGGGAGATGCGCTGTCCGAAGTCGCGTTCGATGCGGCTCTCGGCGACCTGACGGCGCTGCTGGCGGAGAGGCCGAGTGCGGTGGACCTGGCACCGCTTTTCGAAGTTGCCGCCCTTCTCTACAGCGGCCCCTGGGTCGCGGAGCGCTATGCGGCAGTCCGCGCCCTGATCGAGAGAACGCCGGAACTATTGCATCCGGTCACCCGGAGGATCATCGACGGTGCGAGGGCATTCGATGCCGCCGACGCTTTCGCGGGCATCTACAAGCTCGCGCAGCTGCGCCGCGCGGCGGAAGCCGTCTGGAGCGTGATCGACGTGCTGGCGGTTCCGACGTATCCGCGGCCGCGCACCGTTGCCGATCTCGATGCCGATCCCATCGGACCCAACAGCGAGCTGGGAACCTATACGAATTTCGTCAACCTGCTCGACCTCTGTGCGTTAGCCGTGCCCGGACGCTTTCGTGTCGATGGAGTTCCTGCCGGTGTGACGCTGATCGCACCGCGAGGGCGCGACGGCTTGCTCGCGGCGCTCGGCGTGAGGCTCCATTCCGCCGCGGGCCTCAACATCGGCACGAGCAGGGCTCCCATCCCGGCTCCCCGCGACGAGACCTCCGATGCGGCGGCGGGGGAGATCGAGCTGGTCGTGGTCGGCGCCCATCTTTCGGGCATGCCGCTCAACCGGGAGCTAACGAGCCGCAGCGCGCGCTTTCTGCGCGCGGTACCTACGCTGCCTGAATACAGGCTCTTTGCGCTGCCGGGAGGGCCACCGTCGCGGCCCGGGCTGATGAGGGTGGCTCCCGGGGAAGGAACGGCGATCGCTACCGAAGTCTGGGCGATCTCCCTGGAAGGTTTCGGCAGCTTTGTCGCCGGCGTTCCGGCTCCTCTTGGCATCGGCACGACACGGCTCGCCGACGGCACCACCCCGAAAGGCTTCATCGTCGAAGCGGAGGGCGTGAAGGGAGCTACCGATGTCTCCGCATTCGGCGGATGGCGGGCGTACACGAAAAGCTTGAGCCGGCATCGAGGCTAGTATGAAGCTCTTGGTCCGCCTCCGGAGCTAATTTGCAGTTCAGCGGCGATCTCGCATCGCTGCTCGCCGCCGGATTCGAATGAGACAGCACCGCTGCTGCTTCGCTGGTGCGCACGCAACTTGTCGGGTGTCTGCCAGACGCGCCGTGGCAAGGGAGGATACGGTGCGACCGCGCTAGGCAGGCACACTGCCTGTCGGAAGCATTCCGTTCCGATCCGCGTAATCTGTGCCGGTCTCCGTCAGACGTATCCGCACATTGTGGGAGAGTCTCAACTACGTACTCGACTGGCTTGACCGGCTAAGGTGAGATACTGACTGACCGATCATGCAAGCTCGGGCGCCGCTCTTCGAAATGTTCGGCGGGAAGGTGCCGCTGCGCCCCGGTAATACGCATGTCGGCGAGCGTCCCTATCTGGTTGCCGGGGGTGGGAGTGAACCGCAGCATTCTGCTGGAAGCCGCCGCAAGTGCGGCGGGTTTATGGAATGTGGTAGCGGGGGCAGGATTTGAACCTGCGACCTTCGGGTTATGAGCCCGACGAGCTGCCAGACTGCTCCACCCCGCACCAGGAGGGGCGCGCATTCTACAAGCCGGTGGGGTGGGGAGCAACCGGAGATTGCAGCGCCCACTGGGCCGCAGCCGTGGCGGCCGCGGCCGCTATCCCAGGGTGGCGCGCAGCTTCGCGGCGAGCTCGGCGCCGGCTTTGTGATCCAGCGCTCGGGCCGGCCAGCCCACCCCCAAGCCCTCGCCGGGGCTCGGCTTCGGGATGATGTGGAAGTGCACGTGGTCCACCGCCTGGTGGGCTCCGGCCCCGTTGTTCTCGAGCACGTTGTACTCCTTGACGCCGGTGACCTCGATGACGGCGCGGCAGATGCGGGGCAGGGCACGGCCCAGGGCGGCGGCGGATTCGTCGGAGAGCGCGTCCAGAGTCCTGGCGGGCTCCTTCGGGACGATCAGGGTGTGGCCGGCGCTCAAGGGATTGATGTCGAGGAAGGCGAAGACGCGCTCGTCCTCGTAGACCTTGTGGCAGGGAATTGCGCCGCTCAGGATCTTGCCGAAGATGGTCTCTGACATGAATGCCGCTCCGTCCGCTCCAGGCGATGAGCGGAGCATTGTCGCGCAACCCGGGACGCCGCGCCCGGAACACTGATGCAGCCGCGTTCCGGCATCAATGCCGCGGCGGCAGCGTGATCCCCAGCCGCCGCATCTTGCGATAGAGGGTGTTGCGCCCGATCCCCAGCTTCTGAGCGACGCGGCTGATGTTGCCGTGGTGCAGCTCGATCTCCTTGAGGAGCGCGCCGCGCTCCGCTTTCTCCAGCGGATTCAGGACCTGGGCTTCGGGCGGCAGCTCGCATTCCTCGGCGGTCACGGGCTCCGGCTCACCCACGCCGTAATCGGCGGGCAGACAGCCGCCGTCGAGCCGGTCGCCCGAGCGCATGGCGATCATGCCGCGCAGCACGTTGCGCAGCTGGCGGATGTTGCCCGGCCACGCATAGGCGCGCAGCGCATCGGCCAGATCGTCGCCCAGGGTCACCGACGGGGTGGCGGCGCTTTCCTGCGCGAACACATGGCGGATGAGCGCCACTTTGTCCTTGCGCTCGCGCAGAGGGGGCAGGGTCAGGACCAGGCTCTGCAGACGATAGAAGAGGTCTTCGCGGAACTCGCCGCGGCGCACCTTCTCCTGCAGTCCGCCGCGTGCCGCGCTCACCACCCTGACATCGACGAGAACGGGCGCTTCCCCGTCCGGCCGCAGGACTTCCCGCTCCTCGATGATGTGCAGCAGTCGCGCCTGCAGCTCCAGGGGCAGCTCGCCGACATCGTCGAGGAACAGCGTTCCCCCGTTCGCCTGCACGACCCGGCCGAGGTCCTCGTCCCCCTCGGTCTTGCCGGCCGGGGAGGAGGCGGCGCCGTCGCCCTGGGATGCCGCGGGCGGCGGTATCGGAGTCGCGCCGCGGGGACTGACGGGCCGGCCGAAGAGCTCGCGCTCGAGCTGCGTCTCCGGCAGGGAGCTGCAGTTGACGGCGATGAAGGGCTTGTCGGCGCGGTCGCTCGAAGCATGCATGGCGCGCGCGAAGAATTCCTTGCCGGTGCCCGATTCCCCGAGGAGCAGGATCGGCACTTCCCGCGATTGGGTCCGCCGCGCGGCCTGGATGTTGCGCGCCATCATGGGATCGCCGAAGTCGAGCTCATCGAGCGGACTGCGTCCCGGATCGGCCGCCGGCAGCTCCTCGATGCGCGTGAGGCGCTGCTTGCCGCCCAAGGCGCGCTTCGACTGCGGTGCCTGTGCGGTGGCGAAGAACCGGCCGCCGTGGCGGGTGTCGTAGATCGGCAGCGGATGGAAGGACTTCTTCTGGCTGCGCCCGACGAGCGCGCCGAGCGAGATGTTGAACACCCGCTCGAGCGGCGCTCCGGCGAGCTCGCTTGCGTTCTTGAAGCCGAGCTGGAAGAGGGCGTTGCGGTCGAGGGCGGCGATCGCTCCCGCGGCATCGAGCGCGATGATGCCTTCGCCCCAGGTGCCGACCAGCTCCGGCCGGCTGTGGAAGCGCACCACGAACTCGTCCTTGAAGCGATAGAGAAACAGGCGATTCTCGATCATCTGCGCCGACATGTTGACCAGCACCAGCGTGTGCTGCTGGGCGCGGTCGGACTCTCCCGAGGCGTCGAGCACCGCCACCAGGTCGCCGCGGTAGTCGAAGATCGGCGCGGCGCAGCAGGTGAGGCCCGTATTGCGCGAGAAGAAGTGCTGGTCGCGGTGCACGATGAGCGGTGCCCGCTCGAACAGGCAGGTGCCCATGCCGTTGGTGCCGCCGTGCTCCTCGCTCCAGACCGCCCCGAGCACGAGGCCGGTGCGAAAGGCGGCGTTGCGGAAGCTCAGGTCGCCGTAATAGTCGAGGAGTACCCCGTCCCGGTCGGTGAGGATGATGGAATAGCCGGAGCCGGCGAGCTGATGGTAGAGATGCGCCATCTCCGCGTCGGCGAAGGAGACCAGCTCCAGGCTGCGCTCTTTGCGGGCCAGGCGCTCGTCGCGCGGCAACACGTAGGGCTCCCGCTGCGACTGCGGGTCGAGGTGGTATTGCGTGAGGCAGCGCAGCCAGGAGCGCTTTACGTAATCGGGCGTGCCGGGGCCGTCATTGCCCGCGGTTCCCCGCAATACCGATTGAATGTAGCGCGCGTGACTGCCGATCGGTTGCAGCATGGAGTCCCCCTCTCACACGAGCGGCCATTATGCCATGCCCGGCCGGCTCGCTCCCGCGAGCGTCGAAAGCGGTACAGGGAGCCAAGGGATTGTCCCGTATTGGAACAACAGCCCCGCGCCGGTGCCCCCGGCAGCGGCCCCACGCGGCTTCAGATGCATCCGCGGCTAAACTGCGCGCACCGCGCCGAATGACAGAGGAGCACCATGAAAACCAAGGCAGCCATTGCATATGCGGCCGGCAAGCCGCTCGAGGTCGTGACGGTGGATCTGCAGGGTCCGAAGGCGGGGGAGGTCCTGGTCGAGATCAAGGCGAGCGGGGTCTGCCATACCGATGAATTCACCCGCTCGGGCGCCGACCCGGAGGGGCTGTTCCCGGTGATCTTCGGCCACGAGGGCGCTGGAATCGTGGTCGACGTCGGGCCGGGCGTGACCACGCTCAAGAAGGGCGACCACGTCATTCCGCTCTATACGCCGGAGTGCCGGCAATGCAAGTCCTGCCTCTCGCGCAAGACCAACCTCTGCACGGCGATCCGCGCGACGCAGGGCAAGGGAGTGATGCCCGACGGCACCAGCCGTTTCTCGGCAGGCGGCCAGATGGTGCATCACTACATGGGCTGCTCGACGTTCTCCAACTATACCGTGCTGCCGGAGATTGCCCTCGCCAAGATCCGCGAGGACGCGCCGTTCGAGAAGGTCTGTTACATCGGCTGCGGAGTGACCACGGGTATCGGCGCGGTCATCAACACCGCGAAGGTCGAGCCCGGCGCCAATGTGGTCGTGTTCGGCCTGGGCGGCATCGGCCTCAATGTCATCCAGGGGGCCCGCCTGGTAGGCGCCAACAAGATCATCGGCGTCGATCTGAACCCGCGCCGCAAGCCGCTCGCCGAGCGCTTCGGCATGACGCATTTCGTCAATCCCAAGGAGGTGGGCGGGGATCTGGTCCAGCACCTCGTCGCGCTGACGGACGGCGGCGCGGACTACAGCTTCGAATGCGTCGGCAGCGTCGACCTGATGCGCCAGGCGCTGGAGTGCTGCCACCGCGGCTGGGGCGTGTCGGTGATCATCGGCGTCGCCGGGGCGGGGCAGGAGATCAAGACCCGGCCGTTCCAGCTCGTGACCGGCCGGGTATGGAAGGGCACCGCGTTCGGCGGCGCGCGCGGCCGCACCGATGTTCCGAAGATCGTCGACTGGTACATGGACAAGAAGATCAACATCGACGACCTCATCACCCACGTCATGCCCGTCGAGAAGATCAACGACGCCTTCGATCTCATGCACCGCGGCGAGTCGATCCGCTCGGTCGTGACGTTCTGAAGCCAACAACCGCTCGAGAGGAAAACATCATGGCTATCTCGATCCATCCCTCCGTGGACGGCGGCGTCAAGCCCGGCACCGCCTCATTCGGCGGCGGTACGCTGACCTGCAAGTGCAGCTCCTCGCCGGTGACGGTCAGCCTCGCGGCCAACGTCGCATTCGATCACGTCTGTGGCTGCAGCAAGTGCTGGAAGCCTGAAGGGGCGCTCTTTTCCCTGATTGCGGTGGTGCCCCGCGACAAGCTTTCGGTGACCGCCAATGGGCAGAAGCTGAAGATCGTCGACACCAACGCCCCGATCCAGCGCTATGCCTGCACGGGCTGCGGGGTACACATGTACGGCCGGATCGAGAACAAGAATCACCCGTTCCACGGGTTCGACTTCGTCCATCCGGAGCGCTTCAAGGAGCAGGGTTGGGCGGCGCCCGAGTTCGCGGCATTCGTGTCGTCCATCATCGAGGGCGGCTTCCCGCCGGCGCGCATGGGCGAGGTGCGCTCGCGCCTGAAACAGCTCGGACTGGAGCCCTATGACTGCCTGTCTCCGGGCCTGATGGACGCGATTGCCACGCATGCCGCCAAGGCAAAAGGCGTGCTGGCGGCCTAGTCGATCGATTGGTCGATCGAGTGGCCGGTCGACTGGCGCAGCAGCGACGCCCGTAGATCGGCCACGGAGCGGCAGCCGAGCTGGCCGAGAACGCGATCGAGCTCGACGGCGAGCATGTCGAGCGCGCGGCGCACGCCGCGCTCGCCATCGGCCGCCAGGCCGTAGAGGGCTGCGCGCCCTATCATCACGGTGTGGGCGCCCAGCGCGAGCGCCTTGGCAATATCGCTGCCGCGGCGGAAGCCGCTGTCGATGACGATCGTCAGGCGGTCGCCGACCGCGGCGGCGACCTCGCCGAGCACCTCGATGGGTGCCACACAGTGATCGAGCTGCCGGCCGCCGTGGTTCGTGAGGATGATGCCGTCGCAGCCCGTGTCCAGGGCACGTCGTGCGTCCTGGACGCTCAGTACGCCCTTGACCAGGAGCTTCCCGGGCCAATGGCGGCGTATC
The DNA here is from genome assembly GCA_030044385.1 of Gammaproteobacteria bacterium. Classification (GTDB taxonomy): domain Bacteria; phylum Pseudomonadota; class Gammaproteobacteria; order Steroidobacterales; family Steroidobacteraceae; genus 13-2-20CM-66-19. The sequence continues at coordinate 3,076 of JASHVV010000003.1, read as the reverse complement.
CAGGCGATGTCCGTCCAGGCGATCGTCGGCTCGAACATCTGCGGAATGATGGTGCTGCCCCCGACCGCGCTCGCGGCGCCGGGAGGCAGGAAGGCTTCGATGTTACGAAATCGCGGCATGCCCTTGCGCAGCAGCACGTCGATGAGCCACCGCGGGTGGCGCAACGAGTCGGCGATTGCGGGCAGCGTCGGTTTTCCGGGCCGCACGTAATTGCGTTTATCCCACTCCCGGCATCCGAAGACGTTGGCATCGGATGTGAAGACCAGCGCTTCGTAGCCTGCGGCCGCCGCACGGGCCATGATGTTCTCCGCGATCGCGCGGTTCTTCATCACGTAGAGCTGCATCCATAGCCGGCCTCCCGCCTGGGCCGCGACGTCCTCCAGAAGGGTGGTCGACAGCGTGCTGAGGGTATAAGGGATTCCGAAGGCCGCCGCAGCCCGTGCCAGGGCGATATCGCCCTGCGGATGCAGCATGCCGTTGAGCCCCGTCGGCGCGATGACGAGCGGTGCGGCGGTGGCCCGGCCGAAGAGCGGCGCCTGCAGGCTCCTGCCGCCGGTGTCGATCAGCGTCGGCGGCACGAAGCGCAGCGCGGCGAGCGCCTCGCGGTTATGCCGCAGCGTCGCCTCGTCCTCCGCCCCGCCCTCGACGTACTCGAAAACGAACCCCGGCACGCGCCGGCGCGCGATCTCGCGCAGGTCCGAGATGTTCAGGGCGCGGGCGCGATTGCGCCCGCCGAACGCGCGCCGCTTCCAGGGCATGCCCGGCTACCCGATCGCAAGATCGACCCGCGATGCGGTGAACGTGTTGGTTGCCGCGTCGTAGCTGCCGATGGCGACGAGCCGGTACGCCTGATTCGATCCGTTGAGCTCGGTGCTGAGAGCGTTGGCGAAATCGCTGGAGGAGCTGAACATCGAGATGCCCAGGGTGGAATTGCCGGTCGCGAACTGGACGGCGCCGGAGATGTCGACGGTGGGCGTGCCCTGCAGCGGGATGCAAGCCGGCGTCGCCGTGCTGCTGGAGCAGGCGGCCTGCGGGCCGGTCGCAACGTAGGCGAAATTCGTATCGGCGAGATTCACCACCAGGCTCGAGCTGTCATAGGAGGTGAACGGGGCCAGGGCGCCGGCGGTGCTGGCGGCCCATTCCACGACGAGGTCGGCCGGATACGAGCTGCCGGCGATGACGTCCGTAGCGTCGAAATCGGGCGGCGCCGAGCCGAAGGCCGTCGGGAATCCATCCACCCGCACCAGCGTGCCGGCAGGCGTCGCGCTCTGATCGGCCCCCGGACTCGCCGAGGTCGTATCGACCTCGTAGCTCGCGGCGCTGGCGTCATTGGCGCTGGAGGTGCCGGTCCCCGCGAAAGTGAAGTCGCTCGCGGGCAGGCCCGTGTTCCCCATCGAGAGCAGGTCGAGGGTGGCGGATCCCGACGCGCCGGAGACGAGCGTGCCCCACGCCGGGGTGGACTGCAGCCGCACGAGGCCCTCCGTCGCGTCGAGCGTCAGCGCACCCGCGCCGTTGGTGGTGCCCAGGCCGACCGCATCGATTTGCGAGCCGACCGAGAGCGCCTGCGTGGTGAGCGGGCTCGAGGTGGCGACTCCGTCCTGGGTCACGACAGTGGTCGAGGCGACATCGATCGTGGCGGTGGGCAGCCAGGTGAAGCACAGGTTGCTGAGGCAATAGCCCTCGTAATACAGATACGTCGCGCCGCCGACCGTGATGGTATCGCCGCTTATCCCGGTGATGATGCCGCGCACGTGCTCGAACTCGCCGTTCGAAACGACGGTGCCTGCATACACCGATGTCGCTGTGAACCCGGGAGTGATGGTGGAGTTGCTGCCGGGAGGTGTGCCGGTCAGGCTGCCATAGGCCTCAATCGGCACGTTCGAGGCAAGTTCCGCCACCACGGCCAGTCCGGCCGAGCCGGTAAGAACCTTCCCGTCGATGTTGAAGTAAGTGGTGGGAGTCGTATTGACCGTCAGTGCGCCGACGGTGGAGTAGATGTTGTCCTCGAATGGCCTGATGTCCTCGATGAAGCTGCTGGTGGCGGGATCGGCGATCACGAAGAGTCCGCGCGCGCGAACCTGCTCCGTGTCGTTAGGCGTCGCCGTCGCCTCCACGAAGGGTCTGACGGTCACGGTGTCGCCGTCGATCGTGTTCATGGCGGCCAGGTCGAAGTCGAGCGCGAACGGCGTCGACTGGTTGAGGTTGATCACGAGCGGGTTGGCCGGATCGAGCTTGACGTTGATGTAGACGATGCCGAAGTCCTCGAGCTGGCCCGTGTCCTCCACGATGGCTGCGGTGGTCTGGCCCTTGATGTAGACGATCGGAGCCGTGAAGTCGATGCCGATCTCGACCGAGGTATAGGTGCCTGTCGGGATCCCGACGGCGTTCAGCAGTTCCGTGAGGTCGACCCGCTGCGTGAGATCGGCGAATTCCTCGTACGTGTAGCCGGCGGGGTAGGCGACGTAGCCGTCCTTGCGGGTCGCGCTGTAGAGGGTGAGACCCACGACATACGTCGAGAAATCGCCCGCCGCCTGGGTGGTCACGGTCACGACCGGGGTGCCGTTGGTCACGTTCGTATTGGCGCTGCAGCCGGCCAGCGTCGCCGCGAATGCCGCGCCGAAGCCGAGAATCCAGAGGCGCAGGGCGCCGAGGGCGCCCGGTTTGGCGCGAGCGCGATCGAGGATCATCAAGTAGCTCCCCCTTCAACGGGATGGATGGGCATGTGCTCGACGCCGGGTCCGCCTGGGACCCCGCATGGCTTGGTTAGAGGTGCCGGACGCCGTTCCGTTCACATTGCCCGGAAGCGCGTAGTGTAGCCATTCTCGGGGCTCGACGCGCGGCCGTAAAGCCGGTAGAGTGCGCGCCGCATCCAGCGGGGCGCCGTACTCGGGCTCCGCATCATCCGGCGATGCCGGCCCGGCCGGGCGCGGCAAGCCAACACAGAGGTTCCCCGATACATGTCCTTTACGGATCTCGGGCTTGCGCCCGAGCTGTCGCGCGCCGTGGCCGAGCAGGGCTACGAGACGCCGACCCCCATTCAGATGCGGGCGATTCCCGCCGTGATCGCCGGCCGCGA
>JASHVV010000410.1 GCA_030044385.1 Gammaproteobacteria bacterium | reverse complement strand
TGATGCCCGACAGGCCGTCCATCTGCGCCGTCGTGGTCACTTACTTCCCGAAGCCCGAGTGCGCCGACAACCTGCGCGCGTTGCGGCCGCAGGTCGGGAAGATACTGATCGTCGACAACGGCTCGGGACCCGGCTCCTTCGAGCACCTGGCAGCCATTGCGGACGAGCTCGACGCGGCGGTGATTCGCATGGGCCGGAATGCGGGCATCGCCGCAGCGCTCAATGCCGGATTGACCCATGCGCGGGAGAACGGGTACTCCTGGCTCGCCACTTTCGACCAGGACAGTCTGGCGACACCCGACCTGATGGCGCAGATGTCCGCGGTATTGCAGGTGCATCCCCGCCCGGAGCGGATCGCCGTGCTCTCGCCGCGCCACGTCGACCGCGGCTCGGGCCTCCTCGTCCGCCAGCGCGGCGGCCGGGAGGCCGGCTCTTGCTGGCGGAGTCTGCTCACGACGATGACCTCGGGGAATCTGGTGGCCGTCGAGGCGGCGCTCGCGGCGGGAGGCTGGGAGGAGCGGCTCTTCATCGACTATGTCGATCACGAATTCTGTCTGCGCCTGCGGCATCGGGGCTGGCAGATCGTCGAGGCGACGCGCGCCCGGCTCCATCATTCGCTCGGGCTGAGCGAGGTCCACCGGCTCCTGGGACTGCCGATTTCGGTGACGAATCATTCCGGCGCGCGCCGCTACTACATCAGCCGCAATCGCATGATCCTCTGGCGCCGCTACTGGCGCGCGGAGCCCCGCTGGTTCCTGCTCGACTGCCGCGGGTTCCTGCGCGAGACCTGCGGAATCCTGCTCTACGAGCGGGACCCGCGGCTCAAGCTCCGGATGACGGTGCGCGGCATGATCGACGCCTTCAGGAGCGTGAAGGGTCCGTTGGAAGAGCCGCTGTGACCTCGTGCGCTCTCGTAGAGCGGATGCGCAGGCAGATTCGCTCGAGAGCGAGCACGTAGGCGAGCTTCGCCAGACTGTAGGGCAGCGTCCGCCGGCGATAACGGCGGGCCACGCGTACCTCGTTCCGCGCGGACAGATAACGGGCGCGAAACGATGCTTCCGCACGGCCCTGCCAGCCCCTGCCGTGCGCGCACGTGAGGCTGGGCAGATAGACCAGCTTCCATCCCGCGGCCCGCATCCGCAGCGACAGGTCGATGTCTTCCTTGTACATGAAGAAGCCGGGATCGAACACCGAGCCATCGCGCAGCGCGCATTGCGCGAGCGCCGCGGTCCGGCAAAACATCAGGGCGCCGCAGATCGCCGGAACCTCCTCGCCCGCCGCGCAGAGCGCCGCGCTCGCCGTCTCGCCGCGGCCCCGGTCGTACCATCTGCCGAGCCGAGTCTGGAAGATCCCCGTGGAGTCCACGAGTCCCGTGGGGCGTGCCTCGCGCACGTCGTACCCCAGCAGGGTGCCGCCGAGGCAGCCGACCCCCCGGCTGTCAGGCCGCTCCATCCAGCCGAGCGCATCCTCGAGAAAGCGCTCGGAGAGAAACGCGTCCGGGTTGAGGAAAAGCACGTAATTGCAGGCGCGAGCCAGGGAATAGCCGATGTTGTTCCCCCGGCAGAAGCCTTCGTTGCGGGACAGCCGGACCAGCCGGAACGGCGGCTCGCGCGGGATCTCTTCGAGATAGGACGGCTCGCGCGAGCAGTTGTCGACGATGACGACCAGATCGGGCCGCCGCGACTGGGCGCGCAGGCAATCCAGGCAGCGCCGCAGGACCTGGCCGCTGTCATAGGTGACTATAATCACCGCCACGGTGACTGAATCGGTCACGCTCGAGGGCTCATGCGAAAATCCACGGTGCTCGCCTTGCTGCTGGTCGTCGTCTTCGTCACGGCCGGCATGGGCCAGCCGATCGTGGCCGACGGCAAGCTCGCGGTCTCGAACCTGACACCGCTCGCATTCCTGGCGGTCTCGGCGCTCTTCTTCTTCAGCAGGAGGAAGACGATCGACGTGCGGTTCGCCTGGTTCATGCTGCTCTTCAACGTCTCGTGCGTCCTCAGCTTCGCCATCTTTCTGGTGAAGTACGGCTGGGATCCCAATTTCCCGGTGCTCTTCTTCGAAGACGTGGAATTGCTGCTCTGCGTGCTGCTGTGGTGGTTCGGCACCGAGAGTCCATCCGCATTCCGCTCCGCGGTCAAGCTGGGCATCTGGGGGTCGATCCCGGTGTCGCTCGCCTTCGGACTGCACGACCTGCACAGCGGCATGCACTGGTTTTCCAACGGCATGGACGACAAGTCCCAGGGCGCCGTTCTCTTGTGCTGCGAGGCCTTCGTTCTGATCCGTTTCTTCGGCAGCAAGCTTAACAGGCTCGCGGGCGGCGCGCTGTACCTGCTCTCGTACCTGACCATCTCCAGACTGCCGGTGTTCTTCCTGCCCGCGATCTTTCTCGGTCTGCTGCGGCGCTCGCGGCTCGGCGCCCTCGTGACCCTGGTGGCGGCGGGGGCGGCGGTGTACGTCGTCGTGGTGGCAGGCAACACGGTGAAGGACACGTTCGCGGTCTACAACCGGCTGTCATCGGTGCAGGTGATCACGGGCTCCGATTCGACGGCGGCGCACCTCGAGCTGCTGAAAGCGGCGCTCGAGATCAAATTCACGGAGCCCCTGGCGTTCGTGTTCGGCACCGGCCCGGACAATTTCTCCAAGGCGCTCACGACAGTGCCCGATGCGGAGGAGAAGCTGGAGGCGCTCGATCCGCAGCTCGTCAGCTACGCGCTGCTGGGCAAGGCCCCGGTGCACTCGACGCCCATGCAGATGCTGCTCGACTACAACATCGGGATCTTCCTGCTGTTCGCGTTCTTCCTGCTGAGGACTTTCCGCTATCTCATACGGCGGCGCAACCTCACGGACCTGGTGTTTGCCTCCGGCCTCTTCCTCGCCTCGTGCTTCTACAGCCTGCACAACAAGCCCTATTTTTATCTGTACGTGGCCACCATTGCGCTGCTGATCGTGTCCGAGCCGGAGGCGTCAGGCCGAGCGCCAGGCGACCTTGACGAAGGCCGCGAACAGCGAGAGGAGCAGGCCGGTGAAGAGGGCGAGCAGCGTCCACATCACGGGCTTGGGTGACGACGGGTCGTACGGCGGAACGGCCGGATCGAGCACCTTCAAGGCATACTGCTCGGTGCCGCGCGCCAGCATCGCCTTGTCGATCTGATCCTGCAGAATCGAGTAGATCGCCTGTCGGGCTCCGACCTCATCCGTCCTGGAGGCCTGATCCTCCAGGTAGGCGATGTTCCGGTCGGTCTCGGCGATCGCCTGCGCGCGCAGGTAGTCGTTCGTCGCCGCGACGAATCCGTTGGCCCAGTCGGCCGCGACGACCGGATCCGTCCAGGTGATGGAGAGCGTCACCAGTCCCGTCTTGGCGTCATCGGTCACCGTGCGGACGTGGTGCTTGATGTACTGGTTTGCCGTCCAGAGGTTCGGGATTCTCCTCGGATTGCCGACCTTCCAGCGCTTGAGCGCGGGGTCCCAGAGCCTGGCGTAGAGGATCGGGAGGAGATCGTTCTGCCGCACATAGTCTTCGGTGAGGGCGCGCGACTGCAGGACCGCAATGGTCTCGGCGCGGCGGGTATTGGCCGTCGACAGGCCCGCCAGGGAAGCCAGGCCGCTGAATTGCGACATCACCGTGCCCACCGCGCCGCCCATCTGCGAGCCTTCGGGGCCTTGCGTCACCACGGATACGAGAATGGACGCCTCGTATTTCCGCGGCGCCAGCCAGGCGGCAACGATTGCGCCTGCCACGAGGACGGCGGTGAAGATCAGCGCGCGCCAACGTCCCGCC
>JASHVV010000409.1 GCA_030044385.1 Gammaproteobacteria bacterium | reverse complement strand
GCGGCCGGATGTACCGCGTCCGTCGACTATCGCCGCATCTACCCCGCAACCGTCAACGATCCCGCGTGCGCGCAGCACGCCCTCGATGCCGCCAACGCTCTCTTTGGGCAGGCGCTGAGCCTGGATGCGCCGGCGGCGACAGCGGAGGACTTTTCCTTCATGCTGCAGCAGGTACCGGGCGCCTACGTCTGGGTCGGCAGCCGCAAGGGGGATCACAGCCCCTCCCTGCATCACCCGTCGTTCGATTTCAACGACGAGGCGCTGCCGGCGGGCGCCGCCCTGTTGGCAAGCTTGGCCGAGCGACGTCTGGCGGCCTGACGTACGCCCGCCCTCCCGACCCGGCGTAATGGATAGCCCGGGCCGGGTAATATGTTCACGGAACCCGAGCCACCGGCCCGTGGTCAACCCGACTCCAGGCGAAGCTGGAACGCAACCAAAGCGAGGCAACTGACGATGACTGCTGGCTCGAGCCCCCTTGCCGCCCAGACTCCCCGCGCGGGCAGCGCCGCCCATACGGCGCTGCTGCGGCTGCGGGACTACCTCCGCAGCCAGATCATCGGGCAGGCCGCGCTGGTCGAGCGGCTGCTGGTCGCGCTGCTGGCCGACGGCCACCTGCTCGTCGAGGGCCCTCCGGGGCTGGCGAAAACACGCGCCGTGAAAGCGCTCGCGCAGGCGCTGGAGGCGGATTTCCAGCGCCTGCAGTTCACCCCCGACCTGCTGCCGGCGGACCTGACAGGCTCGGACATCTACCGGCCCGAGGAAGGGGTCTTTCGCTTCCAGCGCGGGCCGCTCTTTCACAACCTGATCCTGGCCGACGAGGTCAACCGCGCTCCGGCCAAGGTGCAATCCGCGCTGCTCGAGGCCATGGCCGAGGGGCAGATCAGCGTTGGCGCGGCGACCTATCCGCTGCCGCCGCTGTTCCTGGTGATGGCGACGCAGAACCCGATCGAGCAGGAAGGCACCTATCCGCTGCCGGAGGCGCAGCTCGATCGCTTCATGCTGCACACGCGCGTCGATTACCCGGATCGGGCCACCACGCTGGAGATCATGGCGCTCGCGCGGCGCGAGGCGATCGCCCGCCGGGAGCTGCCGCCGCCCGAGCACCGGATCGCGCAGGAGACCGTGTTTGCGGCGCGGCGCGAGGTGCTCGGCCTGACCCTCTCGGAGCCGGTGGCCGACTACATCGCGGCGCTGGTCGATGCCACGCGGCGGCCCGAGCCCTACAGCGCGCAGCTGCGCGAGTGGCTGCGCTGGGGCGCGAGCCCGCGGGCGGCGATCGCGATCGAGCGTGGCGCGCGGGCGCTCGCCTGGCTCGATGCGCGCGAGTTCGTCACGCCGGAGGACGTGCAGGCGATCGCACCCGATGCGTTGCGCCATCGCCTGTTGCTCGACTACACGGCACAGGCGCGCGGCGTGTCGGCGCAGGCCTGCATCGAGGAGCTGTTGAATCGGGTCCCGGCGCCATGATCGTTCCGGATCTCGAGGAGCTGCTGGCGCTGCGCGGCGCCGCGCACGGCCTGTCGCTGCACGGCCGCAAGACGACGCATGCGCCGCTCCTCGGAGCGCACTCGAGCGCGCAGCGGGGACGGGGATTGGAATTCCAGGAAGTGCGTCCCTACGTCGCGGGCGACGATCCGCGCAACATCGACTGGCGGGTGACGGCCCGGCGCGGTCGCCCGCACACCAAGCTTTTTCGCGAGGAGCGGGAGCGCCCCGTGTGGCTGCTCGTGGACCTGCAGCCCGGGCTTTTCTTCGGCTCGCGGCGGCAGTTGAAATCGGCCCTGGTGGCGCGCACGGCGGCGCTGCTCGCCTGGGTGGCGGCGCTCGGCGGCGATCGCGTCGGCGCGGTGATCGCCCACGGCGCGGCCGAGACGCGCATCCTGCCGGCTCGCGCCCGGCAGAGCGGGGTACTGCCCTTGCTGGATGCGCTGCTGCAGTCCCAGCCGCAGGCGCCCGGCCAGCCTGCGCCGCTCGCGCTGGAGGCGGCGGTGCGCACGCTGCTGCCGCTGGTGCGCCCGGGAAGCCAGATCCTCGCCGTCAGCGACTTCGCCGGCCTGCGGACGGAAGCAGATAGCCTCTGGAGGGCGCTCGCCGCCCACGGCGACCTGCGGCTCTACTGGGTCGCCGACCCGCTGGAGGAGGAGGGCCTGCCGAACGGCCGCTTTCGCGCCGGCCTGCCGGGGCGGTTGCGCCTCCTGGAGGGGGCGCGCGTGCGCGAGCGGTGGCGCCAGACCTGGCGGGAGCGTGAGGCGCGCATCGCCGCGCTGTCGCAGCGCAACGCGGCCCCGGTCGTGAGGCTCGACACCCGCGAGGCGGTCGAGCACGTGCTTCGGCCGCTGCTGCGGCCCCGACAATCGGCGGCATGACTCCCGGCGGAATGACATCCAACTGGACCTCGCAACTCGCTCCCGCGCACGCGCCGCCGCCGCCGGGCTGGTGGCCGCCCGCGCCGGGCTGGTGGCTCGTGGCCGGGTTGGTGCTCGTCGCTGCGGCGGCCGGCGTGCGGTGGTGGCGCGACCCGTACCACAGGAGCCGGCGGGCGGCGCTGCGCGAGCTGCGCGCCATCCGCGTCGACGATTCCGACCTCGTCTCGAGCGCACGCGCCATCGAGAGCCTGTTGCGGCGCTTCGCCGTGGCAGTGTTTGGCGGCGCGCAGGTTGCGCGCCTGACCGGGGAGGCCTGGCTGACCTTCGTCGCCGCCCACGGTGGCGCAGAGCTCGCAGGAGAGCATGGACGGTCGCTGCTCGCGACCGCTTTCGGCGGCAGCGCGAGCAGCGACCGCGATAGTTGGATTGCAGGGGCCGACGCGTTCTTGCGCTGCGCGCGCCGCAAAACGCCGGCATCACGCCGGGAGAAGCGCTGATGTTTCACCTGGCCTGGCCGTGGATGGCGCTGCTGCTGCCGCTCCCCTGGCTCATGCTCAGGGTCCGTCGCACCGCCGAGCCGGGTGGCTCGGCCCTTTACCTGCCCTTCGCCGCATCGGTCACGGTCCCCGCCGCGACGGCAACGCTGCCGCGCGGGATGCTGGCGCTGTTGACTGCGGTGTGGGCGCTGTTGGTGCTCGCCGCCATGCGCCCGCAATGGCTCGGGCAGCCGCTGCCGGTGCCGACGAGCGGGCGGCAGATCATCCTCGCGATCGACTGCTCCGGTTCCATGGCCACCGAGGACATGGAGGGCGGCGAGAGCCGCCTGCAGGTCATTCAGGACGTGGCCGGCCGCTTCATCGATCAGCGGCGCGGCGACCAGATCGGCCTGATTCTCTTCGGCACGCAACCCTATCTGCAGGCGCCACTCACGACGGACGTCTCGACCGTGCATCAGTTTCTGAACGAGGCCGTGGTGGGTGTCGCGGGCCCGCAGACTGCAATCGGCGATGCCATCGGACTTGCGATCAAGGAGCTGCGTCAGCGTGAGCGCGCCGGCGGTGCGGCCATGCATCAGTCGGTGCTCATCCTGCTCACCGATGGCGGCAACGACGCCGGCGTGATGCCGCCGCTCGAAGCGGCGCGGCTCGCGGCGCAGACGGGACTGCGCATCTTCACCGTCGGCGTGGGCGCGGCCGCGGAGCAGTCTTTCTTCGGGCTCAGCAGCGGCAACACCGACCTCGACGTCGACCTGTTGAAGAAGATCGCGAGCATCACCGGCGGCGAGTACTTCCGCGCCACCGACGCCGATGCCCTGACCGCCGCGTATCACGAGATCGACGAGCTCGAGCCGGTCAGCGGGCACAAACAGTGGCTGCGGCCCGCCGCCGAATGGTTCGCCTGGCCGCTGGGGCTCGCCTTGCTGCTCAGCGTTCCCGCGGCCTGGCTGATGTCGGAGCGGATCTGACGTCATGAGCCGTTTCCACTTTCTACATCCTTATTGGCTTCTCGCGTTGCCGCCTCTGGCGGCGCTCGCCATCGGGCTGGCGCGCCGCCGGGGGCGAGACGGCGCCTGGCAGCGGCTGCTGGACGGCGAGCTGCTGCCGCTCTTGCGGTTGAGCGAACGCGGCGCCGGGCGCTCGCCCTGGCCCCTCATCGGGCTCGCCTGGATGCTCGCGGTGCTGGCGCTGGCCGGACCCACCTGGCAGCGCCAGATCACTCCCGCCTACCGCGCACCCGCCGCCTGGATCGTGGCGCTCGATGTCTCGCCGTCAATGGATGCCGCCGACGTGCCTCCGAGCCGGATCGCCCGCGCGCGATACGCGATCGACGATCTTCTGTCGGCGGCGCATGACGCGCGCGTAGGACTCATCGCATTCGCCGGGGATCCGTACACGGTCGCCCCCCTCACGAGTGACGTGGCCACCGTCAGCAACCTCGCGCAACCGCTGGCTCCCAGCCTGATGCCGGAATCCGGCGAGCGCCTGGCGCCCGCGCTGGCGCAGGCCGCTCGCCTGCTGCACGCGTCACCGGGACGGGATCGGCAGGTCATCGTCCTGACCGACGGATTCACCGATCCCGCGCGCGCCCTGCTGACTGCTCAGCAGCTGCGCCGTCAGGGAATCAGCGTCAACATCATCGGCGTGGGTACGAGCTCCGGTGCGCCCGAGCCGGACGGCAACGGCGGGTTCGTCCGCAATGCGAGCGGGCAGGTTGCTTTGACGCGTCTCGACGCCGATCTTCTGCAGCAGGTCGCGACGGCCGGCGGCGGTCGGTATGTACCGCTGAGCGCGCTGCCGGAGCTGATCGCGGACCTGCACGGCGCAGGCTCGCGTGAGATGAGCTCCGGTGTCGCCGCTCCGCAGGTGCGGCTCGCGAGCTGGCTCAATGACGGCGTGTGGCTCCTGCCCCCGCTCCTGCTTCTGGCTGCGTTCGTCGCGCGGCGGGGATGGGTATGAAGGCATCACGGGTCGCGCTGCTTGCGGCCGCCCAACTCTGCTGCGGCGGCCTCGCATGCCGGACGGCGCTGGCCGGCAGCGTGTCGGCCGTTTGGTCCGATTTGTGGCGCACGCCGGACCAACAGGGCCAGGCGCTGCTCGAGGCCGGTCAGCCGGACGCGGCAGCGGCCCGATTCCAGGATCCGCGGCGGCGGGCCTACGCCGATCTCGAGGCCGGCCGCAACCCGCAGGCCGCGAAGCTGCTCGCTCCCTTTACCGATCCGCAGTCCGAATACAACCTGGGCAACGCGCTCGCCAAAGCCGGACAGCTGCAACAGGCGCTGGCAGCGTACGATGCCGCGCTGCAGCAGGCTCCGGCCGACCAGGACATCCGCCACAACCGGGATCTGGTCGAGCGCGCGCTGCGGCAGCAACGGCAGTCGCGCAAGTCGCAGGGACAGCAGGGTGGCCGAGGGTCGTCATCGAAACAGCACCCGTCCGCCGGACAACGTGGCGGGGCCGGATCACGGCAGTCGGGCAGCAGCTCTCAGCAGGACAGCGGCCAGACGGCATCCAACGGCTCTCGGTCGGGAGCCGGCCAGTCAGGCAACACGGGCGCACGGCAGTCCGGCGAGAGCGGTAACCCGCAGGGCTCGGAGACACCGCAATCGGCGGCCGCCAACGGCGCTGGCAGCTCCAAGGAAGCGTCCGGTCAAGCGCAGCGCGACGCCGCGCTGGCCGCACAGCTCGCGCGTGCTCAGCAGCAGCAGCGGCGTGGCCATCACGGCAGCAACAGCAACACGGACAGCCTGCTGGCGGGAGGCGC
>JASHVV010000408.1 GCA_030044385.1 Gammaproteobacteria bacterium | reverse complement strand
ACGCTCAGCTTGCCGACGGTGACGACCAGCCGGTCGGCCGATTGCCGCAGCGCGAACTGGTTGGGTCCCGCCTCGACGGTCGAGACCTCGCCGCCGAGATCGATCGTTTGCCGGATGAAAGCCCGCTGCAGCCGGAAATACGGCGCGTTGCGCCCGACCTTGTAGGCCTCGCCGCTCGAGAAGCCGGCGAGCCCCAGGGTATCGTCGAGCCCGAAGCCCTCGTCGACTTCCGGGTTGACCCAGAGCTCGGCGCCGCGCCACAGGCGCGCACCCAGGAACAGCGTGGCGTCGGAGGTCTCGCGGCCGCGGTCCGGTGTCAGGCTGTTCGGCCCGCTGTAGGGGGCGTGGAAGCCGTCGACCTCCTGCTCCGTGTAAGTGGCTTGTCCATAGACGGCGAATCTTGCCGGGGAGCTCGGATCGGCCGCGGGCGGCACGGCTTGGCCGTATGCGTAACCCGCGCCGCCGAGGATCGACGCCACCCCCGCGAGAATACCGGCCGCGGAGCGGCTCACCTTACCCGCCCGCGCGCTGCGCACTGCCCATGCCTGCTTTGCGAACATGACCCACCACTCTCGAAAGCCGCGCCGCGCGCTCGCGATCGAGACGTTGCCTGACCGAAGAGACAGGTGATGGCGAAGGACCCGGCGCGGCGCGCCGGCGGGCGGACCCTGAGACCTCAGCGGCCCGCCACGGTGATCTTCCCCGGGGCGAGCCTGGCCGAGCACAGGATGTCGCGGCGCGCGCGCGACCTGCCATCACTCGTACGACTACTGCCCAACTGAGGAAAACCTCGCGGTATCAAAGAGGGCGCGTAAGGTACTCCAACGATCCAACCGGGTAAAGACTCCGGCAGGCCGGAGCGGCCGCTCAGCGATATTTCTCGGCCAGCGCTTGTGCGAGCTCGCCCCTGCCCGTGGCCCGCAGCCGCTCGAGGTAGGCCGGCAGCTCCCCGCGCACGTGGAAGGGACCGCCCTCCCGCATGACGTTCTCCAGCGGATCGCGTCCGCGCGCCGCGTTGCGCATCATCGCGGCGTGCCATTGCGCGAGCAGGGTCGAGCCGCGGCCCACGACATCGGGCCGCTGCGCCGCAAGGTTCCACTGCTCGAACGGATCGCTCTTCAGGTCGAAGAGCATGACATCGTCGAAGAGGTGGTAGCCGCCGTGAAGGGTACGAATCAGCAGCCAATCCTCGAACCGCACGCCGCGCTGACAGGTCCACGCGCCCTGGGAGACGACCAGGTAGTCCCGGCCCGCATCCGCCCCGGCTCGCAAGCCGGCGGCGAATGACTGGCCGTCCCAGCTCTCCGGCACCTTCTGTCCCAGGAGCTCGAGCAACGTCGCCGTAACATCGAACTGGTAATGCAGCGCGCGGCGCCGGCCGGGACCGAGCCCGGGCCAGCCGAGGACGAGGGGAACGTGCGTCGTGTGCTCGTCGGCGGTCTGGTGATCGCAGTAGATGTTGAGCTCGCCCAGCGTCTCGCCGTGATCGGCGGAGATCATGATCGCGGTGTCGCTTCCGACCCCGAGCTCCTCCAGCAGCGCGACGAGCCTGCCCACGCACCGGTCGGCGGCCAGCACCCCGACATCGTAGCCATCGAACATGGCGCGCACCGCCGCCATGTCGGCGATCTCCTGCGGCTGGCGGGGATAATGCGCGCGGTCGTACTCGTTCGGTCTGAAGCCGCGGCCCTCGCGCGCGCCGTGCGGCCCGCAACCCTGCCAGTGCCGGGCCCGGACTTCCTCCGTCAGCCACGCCGGGGGCGGCGAGTCGCGAAAGGGCTCGCCGTAGGACGTGGCGGCCCGATAGGGCGTGTGCGGGTCCCACAGGTGCACGTGCAGAAACCAATCATCGTGCCGCCCGCGCCGCCGCAGCCAGTCGGCTGCGACCGCATACACCTCGTCCTCGGTCTCCATTCCCCACTTGCCGACGTCGTAGGTCTCGTCGAACCCCGCATGCCAGTGAAAGGCCGAGTGACGCTGCGCGAAAGAGCTCACCGTCACGGTTCGCAAGCCCGACTCCCGCAGGCGGTTGGGGAAGGAGTCGAGGTGCAGGCGGGAGAAGAACCCTCTCTGCGGCCCATCGATCGCCGGCTCGGCATCGGTGCCCCCGTGGTTGACCACGCCGTTGTGGATCCCGAAGCGGCCGGTGAGCAGCGCCGTGCGGCTCGGCAGGCAGGGAACGTCGGAGGCATACACGTTCTCGAACACCAGCGCGCCGGCCGCGATGCGGTCGATGTTGGGACTGGTCGCGCGGGTGTAGCCGTAGCACCCGAGGTGGTCGGCCCGCAGGGTGTCTATGTCGATATGGAGCAGTCGCATGGCGGCGGCGGGGGGCGGGGCACCTTCCCGTGCCTCACTGTGGGTCGATGGGCAACTACGGCGTGACGTTGTCCGCGGTTTGTGGCGCAGCCGCGTTTTGCGGCGCGGGCTGCGCGGGCGCGCCGGGTATCACCCGCCCGCCGTGCTGCGCCAGCGCGGCAGCGATGAGTCCCTGCAGCCGCTCGACGATCGCGGGCTGCTGCGCGGCGAGATTGGTCCGCTCGCCCGGGTCCGCGAGCAGGTCGTACAGCTCATCGCGCAGCGCCGGCATGTAAGGATAATGCAGCGTGCCCATGTAGTGGATGAGCTTCCAGCGCCCCTGGATGACCGCGACGGAGCCGGTCCTCAGGGGCGCAAAGCGCGGGTTCTGCTCGAAGTTCATGCTGAAGATCGCCCGGCGCGGCCCGGAGCCGCCGGCCGGCGCGGTGTTGCAGGTATCGAGCAGGGAGCGTCCCTCCCAGTCCGCCGGCGCCGCGACGCCCGCGATCGCGGCGAGAGTCGGCGCGATGTCCGCCTGCTGCGCGGGCCGGTCGCAACGCTGCCCGGCCGTCTCGCCCGGCAACTTGAGGATCAGCGGGACGTGGATGATCTCGTCGTAGAGGCCGGGGCCCGTGTGTGCGCCATAGCCATGGGCAAAACTCTCGCCATGATCCGCCGTGATGACGATGGCGGTGTTGGGTCCGAGGACGGCCAGGGCATGCTGCAGGAACGGTCCCACGTAGGCGTCCACATAGGCCGTGGCCTCGTCATACCGTGCCTCGAGAGTCTGCACCTGCGCCGGCGTGAGCTGCGACTGGATCCAGGCCCAGTCAGGCTGCGTGCTCGCCGCGGTCCGGTCCCGCTCCGACGGGTCGAACCGGCCGAGCCAGGGCTTCGGCACCGCATACGGCGAGTGCGGCGGGAAGAGGTGCACCCACAGGAAGATCGGCTTGCTCCGGCTCACGGTCGTGAGCCACTGCAGCGCCGGCTCGAGCGCGAGGCGCGGGTCGTGCTCCAGGTTGTCGGGCGGACCCTGGAAGTCCGCGGCGATGTCGTCGACCTCCTCGAGCGGCGACAGTTCCGAGGCCGCGCAGACGTAGGGCAGATACCTCGACAGCCGGTCGGCGCACAGCGTGACGTGGCCTATCCGGTCCGTGCGCGCGAACTGGAAGTATTGAGCGAACCCCTGCTTCGCCGCGCCGGCAATGGCGTTGGTGGACACATAGCCGGTCCGGTAACCGGCGCGCTCCAGGACCGCGGGCAGCGACGTCCGCCGCGTGTAGGTCAGCGGCCAGACCGGTAATGTCAGCGCCCGGTGGGTCCAGGGCAGTGTGCCTGTCAGGATGGTGGCGACGCCGGGAGTCGTGAAGTTGCCGTTCGCATACGCGCGCTCGAATACCGTCGCGCCGCGCGCGAACTGCGCCAGCTCGGGCGTCGTCGGCCGCGCGTAGCCGTAGAGCGACATGTGCGGCGCCGAGAGCGCATCGATGGTCAGCAGGATGATGTTGGGGCGGCCGGTGCCGGCGGGCAGTGTCGCCGAGGTCCGCAGGGGCACGGCCTGAGCGGAACTCGGTCCTTGGGCCGCCTCCAGGGCCGCCGCGGCCTGCGGGTCGTGCGGCCAGCCGAAGAGCGGCAGCGCGGCGAGCGACAGCAACCCGACCGCCGTGCAGACGGCCGCGATCGGCGCCAGCGCTCGCAACGCGGATCGGCCTGCGCGGGTGATGACCCCAATCACTGCAACCGCCACGGCGACGGCCAGCGCCGCATTCGCGGTCAGCGGCAAGCCGCGGCCGAACGTTCCCAGCCATGCCCGCAGGCAGTGAATCAGAGCGCCGACGACGATGACTGCCGTCAGCGCGAGCAGGATCGCGCGCAACGTGCGTGCGATGAGGGGCGCGGGCGGACGGCGCACCGCCTCGACGCCGGCCAGGATGGCGGTCGCCACGATCCAGAACGGAATCGCGACGGCCGCGAGGACGACCCAGGCGGTCGCGTAGAGCGGCACTAGGTCGAGCGCATGGAAGTCGTAGAGGAACTGGTTGCTGTGACTGGCGAACGTCAGCGGCAGCGCGATCCCGAGGATCGCCAGGACCGGCAGAGCCGCGACGCGCCACGCCCGAAGATCATTCCACATGTCCGCTCGGACGATCGGCCCGCGGCGTTTCCCTGGCGCGTCCGCCCCGCACGGCCGACACCACCACGCCGGCGAGTCGGGTGCAGGCGCGAGCTATCGTGCGCCGCAGAAAGGCGAAGACGGAGCCGATCGCGATGATCAGCGGGAAGAGGAACTGGTAGAGGGCGCCCGCCGAGTTCGGATCGATGTAAGCGTAGGCCGCCTGCAGCGGCAGGCACGCGAGCACGGCGACGACAGCGGCCATTCCGATGAGAGTCGTGCGCTTCATGGAGAGCGGTGAGCAAGGGCTGTACCCGTCAGGCTTCTGCCTCACCGAAGCGGCGCCGCGCCTCGCGCATCACCCCATCGAGCTGCCGCACCGACTCGTCGTCGGGCATCGCGGTGCGCGTCCCGCGGTGGATGGGGACTGACGCGAGCGCCGTATCGATGTCCCCGTTCAGCGACTGCCCGCCGTGGCCGGGCCGCGCGCCGGCGAAGCGCAGGATCTGCCGCAGGACTCGCTCCGGGTCCGTCTGCAGCGCCTCGAAATCGACCCACAGCATCTGCTCGCGGGTCATCTCGGCGATGCAGCGCTCGAGTACGCGGCTGCAGGCGCGCATCGCCTCGCGCAGGAACCGGTGGAGGACGTCGTCCGTGCAATCCCACAGCGCATACACCCGTGTCATCGCGCCCCACATCCTCAAGTTGGATGTCAGGATCTCGCCGGGATGGCGGCCGATCCAGATGAAGCGGGCGGCGGGGAAGAGCCGGCGCAGGCTCGGGATGCGGAAGGCATGTCCCGGCGACTTCAGCAGCAGCCGGCCGCCGCCGCCGGCCGCGACGCCCCGCACGAACGCCTGCCAGCGCTCGAGATCGCCCCCGTCGCCCGACCAGGCC
Organism: Gammaproteobacteria bacterium; assembly: GCA_030044385.1. Taxonomy (GTDB): domain Bacteria; phylum Pseudomonadota; class Gammaproteobacteria; order Steroidobacterales; family Steroidobacteraceae; genus 13-2-20CM-66-19. The sequence continues at coordinate 585 of JASHVV010000408.1, read as the reverse complement.
GCGGCGCCGCATTCGAGCAGCCGCCGCGGATCGATCAGCCCGCGGTAGATCGAAGGCTCGCCGAGCAGGAGGAGGGCGAACTCGTCCTCCTGCGGCCCCTCGGTGCTGATCAGGCCCTGATCCATCGGTCGCCGGACGCTGCCGCCGCGGGCCGGCGGCCCTGTCATGAAGCAGGTCGACGGATGGAAGCACTGCCAGGTCTGCGGCGTGGCCCAGCCGCCGCAGGCGTTCACCAGTTCGTGCAGCACCGTCGTGCCGGAGCGCCAGAGCCCGAGGATGAAGACCGGGTCCGCCGCCGGCGCGTCGCGCGGCATCCGCTCGAGCTGCATGCGCCAGTTGACCTCGAACCAATGGGCATGCCACCGCAACCGCAGGCCATAGCCGGGCGGCGCGCGGGCCGGCCTGCCGCCGCGGCGAATCCATTCCGCGAGCGCGCGCGCGCCGAACAGCGGCTGAGAGCGGAGGCCTGGCCGAGCGGTCACCCCTCGATAACTGCCTGGGCCCCCCGGCGTTCCGTCCCATGGCCAGCGCCACCGGCCTGTGCTAAACAGGGCGGATGAGCAAAATCGAGATCGAGACCCGCGA
>JASHVV010000407.1 GCA_030044385.1 Gammaproteobacteria bacterium | reverse complement strand
GAGCTCGCCGTCATCATCCAGGACGGCATGCGGCGCATGTACGTGGAGCAGGAGAACGTCTTCTACTACATCACCGTGATGAACGAGAACTACCCGCAGCCGGCCCTGCCGAAGGGCACCGAGGCGGGGATTCTCAAGGGCGCGTACCTCCTGCGCACCGGCGGCAAGGCAAAACTGCGCACGACGCTGCTCGGCTCGGGCACCATCCTGCGGGAATGTCTCGAGGCCGCGAACATCCTCGAGGCCGACTACGGCGTGTGCGCCGATGTGTTCTCGGTGACGAGCTTCAGCGAGCTGCGCCGCGAGGCGCTCGAGTGCGAGCGCTGGAACCTCCTGCATGCCGGCCAGCCGCCGCGCGCGCCTTACGTGCAGCAATGCCTGAAGGATGCGCACGGCCCGTTCATCGCCGCGACCGACTACATGCGCGCCGTGCCGGACCAGATCCGCCAGTGGGTGCCCGGCCGTTATGTCAGCCTGGGCACGGACGGCTTCGGCCGCTCCGACTCCCGCGCGGCGCTGCGCCGGCACTTCGAGGTCGACCGCAATTACATCGCCGTCGCCGCCCTCAAAGCCCTGGCCGATGAGGGCAAGCTCGAGGCCTCCGCCGTGAATGCGGCGATGAAGGCGCTCGGCGTCGATCCGGCCAAGCCCGTTCCCTGGAAAGTCTGAAGGCGCCATCGCGATGAACGCGGCAGCCCGCCTGGTCGAAGTGCGCGTGCCCGACATGGGCAACTTCAAAGATGTCGCCGTGATCGACATTCTCGTCAAGCCGGGCGAGAGCATCGAGCCGGAGGCGCCCCTCGTCACGTTGGAGACGGAGAAGGCCACCATGGACGTGCCCTCGACGGCCAGCGGCGTCGTCGAGAAGCTCCATGTCGAGAAAGGCGGCAAGGTCAACGCCGGCGACCTGATCGCGACCGTCCGCTCCGCGGGCGACGGAGCGCAGGCCGCCGCGAAGGCGGCCGAGCCCGCCGCGGCAGCCGCGAAATCCGCGCCGGCACCGTCTCCGGCCCAGCCGGCCAACACGGCGGCTAACGCGGCGCCGACGACGCCTTCGGGTGGCGCGCAACCGGCGGCGGCCACGGCAGCGCCCGCAGCGGCCTCGCCTGCGCCAAGCACCGATCTGCCGCCCATCAACGAGCCCGGCTTTTCGCGTGCGCACGCCGGACCGAGCGTGCGCAAGTTCGCGCGTGAGTTGGGTGTCGACCTGACGCGTGTCGCGGGGCACGGCTTCAAGGGCCGGATCACGCACGATGACGTCAAGGCCTTCGTCAAGAGCTTCATGGGCTCGGGCGCGGCGCCCGGGGCCGGCGCCAGGCCGGGCGGCGGATTGCCCGTCATTCCCACCGTCGACTTCGCCGCATTCGGACCCGTCGAGACGCAGCCGCTGTCGCGGATCCAGCGCATTTCCGGTCCGCGGCTGCACGCGAGCTGGGTCAACATCCCGCACGTGACGCAGTTCGACGAGGCGGACATCACCGACCTCGAGGCACTGCGCGGCAAGCTCAAGGACGCGGCGGCGGAGCGCGGCATCAAGCTCACACCGCTCGCCTTCATCGTGCGCGCCTGCGTCAAGGCGTTGCAGGCATTCCCGCTATTCAACGCGTCCCTCGATTCCACGGGCGCCAACCTGGTCCTGAAGAAGTACGTCAATATCGGGTTCGCCGCCGACACGCCGAACGGCCTCATGGTCCCGGTGGTGCACGAGGCGGATAGGCAGGACATCTACCAGATCGCCCGCCGGCTCGGCGAGCTGTCCGAGGCGGCCCGCGCCGGCAAGCTCGCCGCGGCGCAGATGCAGGGCGGCTGCTTCACCATCTCGAGCCTCGGCGGCATCGGCGGGACGGCGTTCACGCCCATCATCAATGCGCCGGAGGTGGCGATCCTCGGCGTGTCGCGCTCGGCCATGAAGCCGATCTACCGCAACGGGGCGTTCGTGCCCCGCCTGATGTTGCCGCTGTCGCTCTCGTATGACCACCGGGTCATCGATGGCGCCATGGCCGCGCGCTTCACGACCTTCCTCGCCAAGGCGTTGGCGGATGCCCACGTCCTGGCCGAGGCCGTGCCGTGAGCCGCGTTGATCTCATCGTCCCCGATCTCGGTAATTTCAACGAAGTCTCGGTCGTCGACGTGCTGGTAAGCGTTGGCGATAATGTCGAGGTCGACGCCCCGCTGGTCACGCTCGAGACCGACAAGGCCTCGATGGACGTGCCGGCGACCGCCGCGGGGAAGGTCGCCGAGGTGCTGTTGAAGCGCGGCGACAAGGTGTCCAAGGGCTCGGTGATCGCGCGCGTGGAGACCAACTCCCAGGCCGGTGCGCCTGCCGCCCAATCGCCGCCCGCCGCGAAGTCGGAGCCGGATGGCGACACCGTGCGGATGCCGATGCCCGACATGACTCAGCCGCCGCGTGGGCAGGTCGATTTCAACCGCTCGACGCAGCTGCTCGTGCTGGGGTCGGGCCCGGGCGGCTACACCGCCGCATTCCGCGCCGCCGACCTCGGCTTGCACGTGACGTTGGTGGAGCGGTGGCCGGTGCTGGGCGGTGTGTGCCTCAACGTCGGCTGCATCCCCTCCAAGGCGCTGCTGCACGCGGCCAAGGTCATCGAGGATGCGGAGGAGATGGGCGGCCGCGGCATCGCCTTCGGCGCACCGCAGATCAATCTCGAGAAGCTTCGCGCCTGGAAGGGCTCGGTCGTCAAGAAGTTGACCGGTGGCCTGAGCACCCTCGCGAAGCAGCGCAAAGTCGAGGTCGTGCAGGGCGTCGGACGGTTCGTCAGTCCCAACGTAGTCGAGGTGATGGGCAACAGCGGCTCGGAGCGCATCCGCTTCGACCAGTGCATCATCGCGGCGGGCTCGGAGGCCATCCGGCTGCCGGGTCTGCCGGCCGATCCGCGCATCATCGACTCCGCCGATGCGCTGGAGCTGCCGGAGTTCTCCGGCGGATTGCTCGTCATCGGCGGCGGCATCATCGGGCTGGAGATGGCCTGCGTGTACGACGCGCTCGGCAGCCGGGTGAGCGTGGTGGAGCTGACCTCACAGCTCATGCCGGGCTGCGATCCGGACCTGGTGCGGCCGCTCGAGCGGCGCATCCGCTCCCGCTACGAGCAGATCCTGCTGGGAACGCGGGTGACGAAAGTGGAGCCGCTGGATGAGGGGTTACGCGTGACCTTCGAGGGCGAGAAGGCGCCGGCTCCCCAGGTTTTCGGGCGAGTGCTGGTGGCCGTCGGCCGCTCGCCGAACGGCAAGTCGATCGCGGCCGAGACGGCCGGCGTCCGGGTGTCGGACCGCGGCTTCATCCCGGTCGACAAGCAGCTGCGCACCAACGTGCCGCACATCTTCGCGATCGGCGACATCGCAGGTCCGCCCATGCTGGCGCACAAGGCGATGCACGAGGCGAAAGTCGCCGCCGAGGTGGCCGCCGGGCACCGCGCGGCATTCGACGTGCGCGCGATTCCCTCGGTCGCCTACACCGATCCGGAGGTGGCTTGGGTGGGCCTCACGGAAACCGAGGCGAAGGCCAAGGGCATCGCGGTCGAGAAGGGCGTCTTCCCCTGGGCCGCGAGCGGCCGCTCCCTGTCCCTCGGACGCGATGAGGGCATGACCAAGCTGCTCTTCGATCCGCAGAGCCGGCGTCTGCTCGGCGCGGGCATCGTGGGCACCAACGCCGGGGAGCTGATCAGCGAGCTCGCGCTCGCGCTCGAGAACGGCTGCGATGCGGCCGACATCGGCCTCACGGTCCATCCTCACCCGACACTGTCGGAAACCGTGGCAGGCGCCGCCGATGCGGTCGAAGGCACGCTGACCGACCTCTACATCCCCGCGCGAAAGAAGTAACGGCGGCGGAGGCCCACGGAAGTGTCGCGAGCCAGCTCACTTCCGCCGGGCATACCGCGGCTCCTCGCCCGCAGACCCCACCTCGCCGCGGCGCTGCTGCGCTGGCGGAATGCCTATCGTTTCAGGCGGGGCCGGGTGCTGTGCGTTGCTGCACTCATCGTTGCGCTCACCGCCGCCCTGGTGGCCGCGCCGCCGACCGGGCGCGCGCTCCGGTGGCTCGCCGGCAGCCCGCCCGTCATCTTCCTGATCAGCGCCTGTCTGTTCGGCCTCGTCGCCGCCCGCCGTCAGGCGCGCATACAGCTCGACGCTGCGAGCTCGTGGCTCTCCGCCCTGCCGGCGTCGCGCTCCTCCGTGCTGCGGCTGGTATCGAGGATCCTCGCCGGGCTCGTGGCGGCGGCCTGCTTCGTGGGACTCGCCTGGGCCGGCGGCAGGATTGGGCCGGACACGGCCAGGCTGCTCGTCGTGATGATGGCGGCCGGCGCGCTGGTTGGAACGCTGGCAGGATTGCGGCTGCAGGGACGCGCCTCCAAGGGCGTGGTGGGTTGGCAGTACGCGATGGTGCGCCGTGCGCGGCGGCGCTGGGCCACGGCGCCTTCCCTGTCGCCGCTTTCCTGCTGGCCGGTGGCGCAAGGGCGTGTCTTCAGCAGACCCAAGACGACCGCGGCCATCGTGTTGATGGTGCTGCTCTCGATTCCGTCGGGGCGACATGACCCGCCGGGTCAGGTGGTGATCGCGGTGGCGGCCGGCACCATCACGCTCTTCAGCCTCTTCACGCTTTCCGTGGCGGCGGTCCGGGTCGCGGCAGACGCGGCGCGTTGGCTGGCGCCTACTCCCATCCGTCTCCGGAGCTTCATCGGTGCATTCGTCTGGCGCGTCGCGCTCAAACAAACGGCCGTGCTGGCCGTCGTGATCTTTCTTGCCTGTGGGGTCGATTACCCGCGGGCGCTTCGGGTTGGGTGGGTACTTGCCGTGGCTTACGTCGTGATCTCCTGCCTCGCCGCGTCCGTCGCCTGTGCGTGGGCCGGCCGTCAGGCGGGCCTCGGAACTGTCGGCCGGGGGCGTTGACGAAAGGGAATGGCCGGACCGATGACCAGTGCGACGGGTGGCGGAGAGACTTCGGGCGCGGCGCTGCAGGTGCGGAGCCTGTACGCGGGCTACGACAAGCACGTGGTGCTCTCCGGCGTCGAGCTCGAGCTCTCGCGGGGAGAATGGCTGGCGCTCCTCGGGCCCAATGCCAGCGGCAAGACGACTCTGCTGCATTGCATCGCGGGGCTGCTGCTGCCCTCGGCGGGGAGCATCGCCATCTGCGGGCATGCGCTGCGGCAGGATGCGATGGGGGCGAAGAAGCAGCTCGGCTTCGGGTGCGCGCCGGAGCGGCTGCCCGCTCTCCTCACCGGGCGGCAGTGCCTGGAGGTGTATGCCGCGGCCAAGAGTCTCGCCGCGGTCGATGCGGACACCCTGGAGCTGGCCGAGCAGTTCGCCTTCACGGAC
>JASHVV010000406.1 GCA_030044385.1 Gammaproteobacteria bacterium | reverse complement strand
GCGCGCTCGAGGCGATTGCCGCCGGCGACGTGCGGGTCGTCGTCGGGACACATGCGCTTTTCCAGGAAGGCATCGAGTTCTCGGGGCTCGCGCTCGTCATCGTCGATGAGCAGCATCGCTTCGGCGTGCAGCAGCGCCTGCGTCTGCGGGAGAAGGGCAGCCGGCAGGGGCGCTTCCCACACCAGCTCATCATGACCGCGACACCGATTCCACGCACGTTGGCGATGACCGCCTACGCCGACCTCGACATCTCCGTCATCGACGAGCTGCCGCCGGGCAGGACGGCGGTGCAGAGCGTCGTGGTGCCGGAAGAGCGGCGGGCGGAAGTGGTGGCGCGCATCGTCCAGGCGTGCCGCAGCGGCCGTCAGGTCTACTGGGTCTGTCCGCTCATCGACGAATCGGACGAGCTGCGCTCCCAGGCCGCCGAAGAGACCGCGGCCGCGCTCGCGGAGGCGTTGCCGGGCGTGCAGGTGGGACTGGTGCACGGGCGGATGCCCTCCTCCAGGAAAGACGCGGCGATGCTCGCCTTCAAGGCCGGCCGCATTCAACTGTTGGTGGCAACCACCGTCATCGAGGTCGGGGTCGATGTTCCCAACGCGACGCTGATGGTCATCGAGAATGCCGAGCGCATGGGCCTCGCGCAGCTGCATCAGCTGCGCGGCCGGGTCGGCCGCGGGGCGGAGGCCAGCACCTGCGTGCTCCTTTATCGAAGCCCGCTCTCGCCGCTGGCGCGCCAGCGCCTGAAGGTCATCCGCGAGAGCAACGACGGCTTCGAGATCGCGCGCCGCGACCTCGAGCTGCGGGGCCCCGGCGAGCTCCTCGGCACCCGGCAAACCGGGTTGGCGCAGCTTCGCGTAGCGGACCTGACGCGCGATGCGGACCTGCTGCCGCGCGTACAGGCGGCGGCGGAGCTGCTCATCGCGACATACCCGGATAATATTGCGGCGCTCGCGGCCCGCTGGGTCGGGACCGGCGAGCAGTACGCAAGAGTCGGGTAACCGAGCACACATGAACAGCACCGCAGCCACCGGCGACTCGAGCCTCCCGAGCAAGGCCAGGGATGCCCCGCTCTACCACCGCCTGGCCCGCCGCCTGGAGGAGTACGCGCGGCTCGCGCGCTTCGACCGTCCGATCGGCACCTGGCTGCTGCTGTGGCCGGCGCTCTGGGCGCTCTGGGTCGCCGGCACCGGCAGGCCGCAGCAGAAGGTGTTGATCATCTTCGTGCTGGGCGTCGTCATCATGCGCGCCGCCGGCTGCATCATCAACGATTTCGCCGACCGCAACATCGATCCCCACGTGAAGCGCACCCGCGAGCGGCCGCTCGCCGCCCGCCGGGTCTCGCCGGCGGAGGCCCTCGTCCTCGCCGTCGTGCTGGGCGCCGCCGCGCTGTGGCTGGTCACGCGGCTCAATATCTTCACGGTGAAGCTCGCCGTCATCGGCGCCGCGCTCACGGTGTCATATCCCTTCGTGAAGCGCTTCTTCCCGCTGCCGCAGCTTTACCTGGGACTCTCCTTCGGCGGCTGGAGCGTGCTCATGGCCTTTGCCGCGCAGCGCGACTCGCTGCCGCGCATCGCCTGGGTGCTCTACATCGCTGCGGTCATCTGGGCGGCGGTGTACGACACGATCTACGCCATGATCGACCGGGAGGACGACCTCGCGATCGGCGTCAAGTCGAGCGCCATCCTGTTCGCCGACATGGACCGCGTATTGATCGGCGCGCTGCAGGCGATGATGCTGTTTGCCCTGGTGCTCGCCGGGCGGGACATGAATTTCGGCAACTGGTACCACGCCGGGATCGCGGCGGCGGGCCTGCTCTTCCTCTACCAGCAATGGCTGATCCGTGCGCGCGAGCCGGCCGCCTGCCTGCGCGCGTTCCGCAACAACAACTATGTCGGGATGGCGATCTTCATCGGCGTGCTGCTGCAGTACGTATACGCCCATTGACCCCGCAGAAGAATCAACCGCTTTGGCGCCGCATGGGCTTCGCGCTGGCAGGCCTGGGGCACGGCCTGCGGTCGGAGCGCAGCGTGCGCTTCGAGGCGGTCGTGTTCGTGCTCGTCCTGGCGGCGCTCCTCGTCCTTCGGCCCGAGCCCATCTGGTGGGCCGCCGTGGCGCTCGCCTGTGCGGGCGTGCTGGCGGCGGAGATGCTCAACACCGCGATCGAGGCCCTCGCCGATCATCTCAGTCCGCAGCAGCATCCGCTGATCCGGGTCGTCAAGGACTGCGCCGCGGCAGCCGTGTTCGTCTCCGTGATCGGCGCTCTGGCGGTGGGCGTGGCGCTCGCCGTGCACCTGCTGCGGCGTTGATCACAAATTGAGCAACCGTATACCGTGCAGCCGTCCGTGCGTTGACATTCGCCACCGCGCCCGCGAACATCGCGAGCGATCACGCCGCCACCGGACCTGCGCATGAACCCGTCTGCCTCTGCCCTCGGAACCGTTCGCCACGATTGGACCCTGCCCGAGGTCACGAGCCTCCTGGGTCTGCCGCTCATGGATCTGCTCTATCACGCCCAGCGCGTGCACCGCCAGCACCACGAGCCCAACACCGTGCAGATGAGCACGCTGCTGTCGATCAAGACCGGCGCCTGCCCCGAGGACTGCGCCTATTGCCCGCAGAGCGTGCGCTACGACACGGGCCTCGAGCGTGAGGAGCTGATGGAAGTCGCCGCCGTGCGCGAGCGCGCGTTGTGTGCCAAGGAAGCGGGGGCGACGCGGTTCTGCATGGGCGCGGCCTACCGCTCGCCCAAGGCCAAGGACCTGCGCGTCATCGCCCGCATGGTCCGCGAAGTCAGCGCGCTCGGGCTCGAGACCTGCGCCACCCTCGGCATGCTGACCGCGGAGCAGGCGCGGGAGCTGAAGGACGCGGGCCTCGATTACTACAACCACAATCTCGACACCTCGCCGGAGTTCTACGGGCAGATCATCACGACCCGCACGTACCAGGACCGCCTCGACACGCTGGCAGCGGTCCGCGCCGCGGACCTCAAGGTCTGCTGCGGCGGCATCCTCGGCATGGGCGAGTCCCCGAGCGACCGCGCCGGGCTGCTGATGACCCTGGCCAACCTGCCGCAGCATCCCGAAAGCGTCCCCATCAACCAGCTCGTGCAGGTGCCGGGCACGCCGCTCGCGGGCGCCGCGCCCGTCGACCCGCTCGATTTCGTGCGCACGATCGCGGCCGCGCGCCTGATGATGCCGCGCGCGCACGTGCGCCTGTCGGCCGGGCGGCAGGGGATGAGCGATGAGCTGCAGGCACTCTGCTTCCTCGCCGGCGCCAACTCGATCTTCTACGGCGAGAAGCTGCTGACCACGGGCAACCCGGACGTGGAGCGGGATCGCAGCCTGCTCGCGCGGCTCGGCCTCAGGCCGGAAAGCGCTCCGCACCATGAAGAGACAGCCGCTTGAGCCGACGCTCGAGGATATCGAGCGGCAGCATCTACGGCGTCGCCGCGCGACGGTAGTCGCCTACCCGGAGAAGGGCA
>JASHVV010000405.1 GCA_030044385.1 Gammaproteobacteria bacterium | reverse complement strand
GTGATGAGCCCCAGGTACCCGCCGGCGATAGTGAACCCGTGGATCGCGGTCCAATCGCCGATGGCGAGCGCCAGCAATGTCAGCCAGAGGCCGAGCAGAAACAGCATCCGCTGCAGCTCCGCCTTGAATGAGCCCAGCCACACCCAGGCGAAGAACAGTGTCCATACGAAAAAATACCATCCGCCGTAGCTACCCGGCTCGGCCGCTCCGCCCGGCGCGGCCGCCATTCCGTAAAGATGGGCGCTCCAAAACAGTCCGGCGCCGCCGAAGAAAATGATGCAATCCAGAGTGCGGCCGTGCACGAAGGTTAGAATCCCCATGATCACCAACAGAATGGCCAGGGCCGTCATGACGGCAAGGCCATGGGGATAAATCCTCTCGAACCAGCCTGCCGTCGGCATGGAGACCATCCAGCCGGCCAAGGCCAGACACATGAAGCCGATAGTCGCTGTGGATACCGATTTGTTGTTCATGATGAACGCCTGCCCTCAGAAGGTTTTGACTCGATCGATGTGGACGATTGCCGTTCCTTTGCGGCGGAACATTCGTCTCCTTTGCGACGCCCGCCGCGCGGGCAGGACGTCAAAATGCGGTGAGCGCAGCCAAGGGAAGACGCCGCAGCGTATGGGGCGGTGTAAGCGCGAAAGAGCCTATGTTCTGCTGACTGTCGCATACCCGTCGCGCGGCGGGTAATGACCCGCCTGGCGCACAATGACGCACACGGCAGGAGTCATCAGCTTTGTGGGCAGTTCGGGGGGGACCCCATCCCCGTCTGCAGCAAGGTTACGGGAGCGGCTCATGGCCGTCAACTTTCCATGCTGTTGTCAGCGCCGCCGGAGCCCTTGTCGATATCGAGTCATCTGCGTATAGTCGTTCATCGGGAGATGGCACTCCTCCCCATAACCGCCGCCGTCGGCTAATGGTGCCTACCAATTCCGGTCCCGCAATTGCGAGAGGATTGGTGGCAACGATGACGAGCTGGACTCGGCCCGGCCCGCTCAGGGCTCGCGCGCGGCGCAGCGCCGCAACTCAGCGCTTTCTCCGTTACTTCCATCACCGCGTGACCCGTGCAGCGCGCGCGCCGGCGTGTATCGGCAAACAGGCAATCGCATCGGCCAACACGGAGCCGCGAGGACGGGCGCCGACCGGATTTTGAGATCAGGCGGAATGGAAGAGGTCTTGGTCACTGGCGCAGGTATCGTCTCGCCCATCGCCCCGGGTGTCGACGCATATTGGGATGCGCTGCTGAGCGGCCGGCACGGCTTCACGCCGCTCCCGCATGCCTCGGGTCTTCCCGCCGGCGGCTACTGGGCCGCAGTTCCCGACGCCTACCTCGCCTCGCAGGATCTGCCGCCCGAGTTCCTGCGCAATGCCGACCGCTTCACACAATACGCGGTGATAGCGGCTGCACAGGCTTTCTCGATGGCCGGCATGGAGTTGCCGCCCGCCAAGACCGCCGTGCTGGTAGGCAACACCATGGGCGGCTTGCCCCTGCTCACGGAAACCCAGATGCAGCTCGCCTCCGGGAGCCGCCACATCACGCCGAAGCTGATGGCGCTCGTCATTCCGAACATGGCTGCCGCCCGGATCTCGATGAATTGGGGACTCCAGGGGCAACAGCTGACCATCAGCACTGCCTGCGCCTCCTCCCTGGACGCCATCGGTCACGCGGCGCGCATGATCGAGCGCGGCGAGGCGCGGTGCGCCATCGCCGGCGGCGTCGAGACCCTGCTGACACCTGTCGTGTACGCCAGTCTCGAGCGCGCCGGCGCTCTCTCCCGCTCGGCGGATCCGCAGCGGGCCGCACGCCCGTTCGATGTGGCGCGCGACGGCTTCGTGATGGGAGACGGCGGCGCCATGCTGGTCCTCGAGGCTGCCAGCCACGCCCGTGGGCGTGGCGCCCGCGTTCTGGGGCGGATTCGCGGCTACGCGTCCATGGCCGATGGTCATCACCTGACCGCGCCGGAGCCGAGCGGACGATACGAGGCGGAGGTCATGGAGGCCGCGATCGAAGACGCGGGCTGCGCGGTCGAAGCGGTCTATGCGCACGCCACCGGAACGGTGGTTGGCGATATCGCCGAGTTGCGGGCCATCAATGCAACCTTCCCGGAACACCCGATTCCCGTCACCTCGTTGCGGGGGCATCTCGGCCATGCGATGGCCGCGGCGGGCGTCATGTCGGCGATCGCGGGCATTCTCGGCATGGAGCACGGCCTCATTCCTCATACCCTCGGAACCGAACAGGTCGAGCCCGAAGCCGGATTCGACCTGATCCTGCGTAAGCCGCGCCGGCTCCGCTACGAGACGTTCCTCGTCAACGCATTCGGTTTCGGAGGTCAAAACGCATCCCTGGTCCTGTCAGGATGAGAGTGCCATGCGCCTGGTCGTAGAGCCCGTTCATCGACCCCTGTCCCGCGAGCTCGTCGTACCGAACTCGAAGTACCATGCCCATCGGGCGCTGATTCTCGCTTCACTCGCGCGCGGGCGCAGCGAGATCGTAGGACTCACGCACGCGAAGCACGTTGCGCACACCCTCAGTGTGCTGCGGGGACTCGGCACGCGCATCGAAGTCTCCGGGGAAACCTTCTCCGTGAGCGGCGGCGCCTACCGTCCCAGGCGGCCGCTGCTGTCGGTCGGCAGCTCCGGGTCGACGCTGTATTTCCTGGTCGGACTGTGCGCGCTCGCCGACAGACCCGTCACGCTCGTCGGGCAGAGCTATTTCCGCAGGCGGCCGATTCGTCCGCTGCTCGAAGCCTTGACGCAGATGGGCCTTCGCGTGAGCTCACGCGACGGTTGCCCGCCGATTCGAATTGAGCCGGGACTGCCGGTCGGCGGAACCGTCGGCATCCCGGGCACGCTTTCGCAGTGGGTATCGGGCCTTCTCCTGGTCGCTCCCTTTGCGGAACGGGAGACGATCATCGAAATCGAAGGGACGCTCAATGAGCGCCCCTACATCGACCTGACCATCGGCATGATGCGGCAGTTCGGATTGCAGGTCGACGCCTCGGCCGATGGCCGACGCTACGTCGTGCCGCCGAAACAGGAAGCACACGCCGCCCGCGTGGAGCTGCCGCCCGACATCGGCTCCGCGGCCTTCGGACTGGCGGCCGTGGCGCTCCATCCGAGCCACCTCGTGCTGCGGCAGCTCGTACTGAATGGCGAGTCGCTCGACCATCCGGAGCGCGCATTTCTCGAGGTCATCCGGGAAATGGGCCTTCCGATGCAGGAGGACCCGGATGCTCGGGAGGTGTTGGTCAGCCACGATGGCATCCGGCTCAGGGCCGTGCACGTCGACTGCCGCGAGACCCCCGACGTCCTGCCCATCCTTGCGACTCTCGCGACGTTTGCCGATGGCGAAAGCGTCCTCGAGAACATCGATCACGTGAGGCTGAAGGAGTCCGACCGCGTGGCCGCGATGATGCAGCTGAATCGCATGGGCGGCGATCTGCGGATCGAGGGCTCCCGGCTGCGGATCCGGGGCGTCGCCGGCCTCGTTGGCCGCGACCTCTCCTCCTTCAACGACCACCGGGTGCTCATGTCGCTCGCAGTCGCCGGCACGCGCGCCAGCGGCTACACGCTCATCAGCTACCCGAACGCCTATCGAATCTCCTACCCTGAATTCCTGCAGGCCATGAACGGCATCGGCGCCGCCATGGAATGCATCGGCTGATGATGCACGTCACGAGCCGGCCGGTCCGGCTTGCATGCGCGCCGGCCTGGAGCCGCCGGGATGATCGGCGTCGGCCTCACCCCGTGCCGCCGACGGAGGACGGAGCATGTCCAGCGCCTGGTAGCGCACGGCCGCTTCCGTATCGACGCAGAGAGTGGCTATCAGGAGACCATGCTCGCACCAGTAACGCGGCTCGCACGCGAGCTCCATGCCTTTCACGATCCAACCTGGGCGGCCGCGGGCTGCTTCCAGCAGCTTCTGCTCGATGCCCGGAGCGAGCGGCGGCAGCCCGAGACCTCCCGTCAGGGTATACAGCAGCCGGCGCAGTTGCCGCGTCGGGGTGGGCGGCATCCGCACCGACATGGCCCCATACCGCGAAGGGCGGCGGATTCGAGAACGCTCCCGCTGATCGTCGACATCGACCGCGGTCAGTACGCCCGCAATCCTGCCGTGCAACCGCTTCAGTAGAAACACCATGGCGTTGCTGACGGCGGAGAAATGATCGAGCAGCAGAACGCCGGAGCGCTGATCCGCGGCCATCCATAACCGCGAGCGCGCAGCTCTGCGCGAGACGTCCTCCGTTAGAACCCCGGGATATGCGCGCTCGAGCGCGCGGGTGATGTCATCGAGAGAGGTGGTGATGCTGGAATACGCGCAGGGAACTCCTGCGGCGAGGAAGTGCGAGTGGAGCCTCGTCAAAAGCGTCGATTTGCCGCTGCCGCGCGGCCCGCAGAGAGTGAGATGCTCGCCGCGAAGAAGCCGTCTCTCCAGGTCGGCGGCGAGCTCGGGTGGATGAAGCTGCATGGATGGGCCTGCCTGTGTGCACATGAAACACGCCTCGCAGGCATCATCAGCCACACGGGTCGGCGGTTGCGGGAGGCATGCCATCTCCCTTCGACTCACACAGTCTAAGGCCGTCGGCGCAACGGCCGCAAGCCTGCGGGAGCGCGTGCCCGCCCTTGCCGGCCCTCCGTCCGGACCGTATATTGGCGGCAGGGAGATGGCATGCCTCCCGCAACAAGAACCGCCGCCTTCGGCTGATGATGCCTACCGGTCTCGCCGCGCCCTCCTCACGACGGCGGCCGGAGAAGCGACCGTAGAGTGGCTCGGGGGTGCGACACCGGATCGCGGTGAGAGGTAGGTCATGCAAGGCTCTTTCTTTCGGTTCTACGTGCATCAGGACCATCGGGTTCACGGACGGCTCGTATGGGAATGGCTCCTGATACAGGGCAACAAGCTCGGCATTCGCGGCGGCTCGGCTTTCAAGGCGATGGCCGGCTTCGGCCGCCATCACGTGCTGCACGAGGCGCGCTTCTTCGAGCTCAAGGATACCCTCACCGTCGAAGTCGAATTCATCGTGACGTCCGAGGAGGCACAAAAGATTCTCGACCTGCTGCATCGGGAAAAAGTGCGCCTCTTCTACGCCTACTCGCCGGCATGCTTCGCCGTGCTCAATCCGGACGCCTCCGACCCGCCGTCCGTGCGCGAGTGTCCTGACTCGATCATGTAGGCCGGAAGGCGCATCCATGCAAGGAACCCTGCTTAGATTCTACGTGCACGAGAATCACCGCCACCGCAGGCGATATGTGTGGGAGTGGCTTCTCGAAGAGGGCAACCGGCTGGGTATCCGCGGCGGCTCCGCCTTCAAGGCCACGGCCTCATTCGGCCGGCACCACCGGCTGCACGAAGCGCGCTTCGTCGAGCTTGCCGGCACGCTGACCGTGGAGGTGGAGTTCATCGTGACACCGGAGGAGGCGCAAAGGCTCCTCGAGTTCCTGCATCGGGAGAACGTGCGGCTCTTCTACGCGTATACCCCGGTGCGCCTCGGCGTGATCAACCCTGATGCCGCCGATCTGCCTTCGGTAAGCGACGATGCCGGCTGCTCCGGTTACGCGCCGTGATTCTGTTTTTTTACAGGCTGTATCAGCGTTGAAATGAGATCGTGACATGACCGCATCCATCCATTCGATTCGCGCCCTCGAGATACTGGATTCCCGGGGCCTGCCCACACTGCGGGTATTCGTGCAACTGGAGGACGGCACCATCGAGGCCGCATCCGTGCCTTCGGGGGCGTCGACCGGAGAGCACGAGGCGCTCGAGCTCCGCGATACGACGAGCTCGCGCTATGGCGGTCGCGGCGTCCTCGGGGCCGTCGCGAGCGTGAATGACCTCATCGCTCCGCACCTCGTCGGGATGGACCCCAGCTGGCAGTCGCGGATCGATCGGCTGATGATCGAGATCGACGGCACGGCAACCAAGGCCAAGCTCGGCGGCAACGCCATGCTCGGCGTCTCCCAGGCGGTCGCCCGCGCCGCGGCGCGCGCCCACGGCCTGCCGCTCTATCAATATCTCGGCGGCACCTGCGCCGGGCGCTTGCCCATGCCGATGATGAACGTCATCAATGGCGGCAAGCACGCCGACTCCAGCCTCGACCTGCAGGAGTTCATGATCGTGCCGGTGGGCGCTCCGACCTTCGCGGAGGCTCTCAGGTGGGGCGTCGAGACTTTTCAGGCGCTCAAGCGCCTGCTCGCCGGGCGCAAGTTGAGTACCGCCGTCGGAGACGAAGGCGGCTTCGCGCCTCAGTTGGGCAGCAATGAGGAAGCCCTGCAGCTCATCGTCGCGGCGATCGAGCGCGCCGGTTACGTCCCGCGCGAGCAGATCGCCATTGCGCTCGATCCGGCGGCGACGTCGTTCCATGAGCAGGGCGAATACCGCCTCACCCGCAGCGGCCAGGGCGCGAAGACGTCCGCCGAGATGATCGAGATGTACCGGAAATGGGTCGACACGTACCCCATCATCTCGCTCGAGGACGGCCTTGCGGAAGATGATTGGCAGGGCTTTTCCGAGCTCACGGCGAAGCTCGGCGACCGCATCCAGATCGTCGGCGATGACAATCTCTGCACCAACCCGATCTACATCCGCCGAGCCATAGCGGGGCGAGCCTGCAATGCCGCGCTCATCAAGCTCAACCAGATCGGGACGGTGACGGAGACGGTCGAGGCCATCCAGCTCTGCCGCGAGTCGGGCTGGGGATTCGTCGTCTCGCATCGCTCGGGTGAGACCGAGGACACGTTCATGGCCGATTTCGCGGTCGCGATGGGCGGCGGACAGATCAAGACCGGCTCGCTCTGCCGCTCCGAGCGCATCGCAAAATACAACCGTCTGCTCGAGATCGAAGCGGAGCTCGGGCGGGCGGCGCTCTTTGGAGCCTGAGCTCACCCGGGCTCGGAAGACGCCTCACGCCGCGTC
>JASHVV010000055.1 GCA_030044385.1 Gammaproteobacteria bacterium | reverse complement strand
CCGCGGCCGATGCGGCGATCAGTCAGCTCATGCGCATCGCGCGCGGGCTCTACTCCATGCCGCCGGACCACGGCGCGGCCATCGTGCACGCCATCCTGACTCAGGAGCGGCTGCGCAAGGCCTGGGAAGCGGAGCTCGATGCGATGCGCCTCAGGATCGTGGGGTTGCGCGCCGCGGCGGTACAGCGCCTCGCGGTGACGTGCCCGCAGAAGGACTTCGGTTACATCGCGCGCCAGCGCGGGATGTTTTCCTACCTCGGTGTCGATGTCAGCGCGGTCAAGGAGCTGCGCGAGCGGCACCACGTCTACATGATGGACGACAGCCGGATCAACGTTGCTGGCCTGAGGATGGACAACATCGGGTACTTTGCGGAGTCTGTAGGGAAGACGGTCGCGGAGACCGCCGTCTAAAGCTCTATCAGGCCGTCGGAGAGCTCATCCGTCGCGGACGGGTCCGGGGGATAGTGCTCGGCCATCGCGGCGCCGCAGGCGCCGATCGCATCCACGAAGCCGTCCACGATCTGGCCGCGGCGGACGTGCGCGACGAACTTGTCGATGATGGCCGTCCAGTGGGCTTCGCCGAGCTTCTCGTGGATCCCCTTGTCGGCAACGATTTCCACGTACCGCTCCGCCAGCGAGACGAAGAAGAGCACGCCGGAGTGGTGCGCGGTGACTTGCACGCCCTGGCCGTAGAACTGTGCTCGGGCGAGGCGGCTGGCGCGCGCGTGCTTGACGCGGCGGGGGATGAGCGCGAGATGCAGGCCGGGCACGGAGAGAACCAGCACGCCGAGCACGATGAAAATGAGCAGTTGGAGCTGGTAGATCTGCGCCCAGCGAAGTGACAGGCCGGCGAGCAGGCAGGCGCCCGGAAACAACAGTGCGAGGATCGCCGACCAGAGGAGGGGCACGAAGACATAGTGATCGCTGGCGCGTGCCACGACGGCCACGAACTCGCCGCTGGTGCTTTTCTCCGCGGCATGAATGGCCGCGGTGATCCTCGCTTTATCTTCCACCGAAAAATGGATCATGCGTCACCAGCTTCCGGAGGCGCCGCCGCCGCCGAAGGATCCGCCGCCGCCGGAGAATCCCCCGAAGCCCCCGCCTCCGAAGCCGCCGCCGCCGAAACCACCGCCCCGGCCGCCGCCACTGCTCAGCATGCCGAGGAGGAGCCAGCCGAGCCAGCCGCCTCCCATGCGTCCTCCGCCGCGGCCGAGCATCACCCGCAGCAGCGGCGAGAGGGCGAAGAAGAGGACGAGGAACATCAGGAACCCGGTGCCGCTGCGCTCGCGGACCTGCCGTTGCTGGACCATCTGCAGATGGCCGCCCATCACGGAGAGGATGGTGTCGGTTCCGGCGGTGATGCCGCCTGCGTAATCGCCGCTGCGGAAGTGCGGGAGGATCACGTTGTGAATGATCAGGAAGGTCTGAGCGTCCGTGAGAGTGCCTTCGAGGCCGTAGCCGACCTCGATGCGCACCTGTTTCTCACCCGAATCCACGATGAGCAGTACGCCGTTGTCCTTTCCCTTCTGACCGATGCCCCAGTGCCGCCCGAGCTGGTATCCGTAGTACTCGATGGGATAGCCGTTGAGCGTTGGAAGGGTGACCACCACGAGCTGCGCGCCGTTTTGCTGCGCGTAGGCCGCGAGCTTCTGCGAGAGCTGGTCGAAGACGTCCTGGGGCAGCAGGTGCGCGTCGTCGACGACGGGGCCGGTGAGCGCGGGAAACGGCGGCATGCCGGCATCGAGCGAGTTCTGCGCCGCGGATGCGGCGGGTAACGCTGCGAGCTGGAGCAGAGAGACGAACAGCGAGACCAGCAGCCAGCGGGCCCATGGGGCTGCGCGTTCCCCGGTTCTCGTGCTCACGGCGGGGCCGCCCGGTCCCTAGAAATGTACCGTGGGAGCCTGCTGGGCCTGCTCCGAGATCGTGAAGTTCTGTACGGGCTGGTAGCTGCCGTAGAAGAGCGAGTGGTACCAGCGGCCCGGGATGGTGGCGAGCTCCGTGTCGTACTGCTGCACCGCGAGGATGTAGTCGCGGCGCGCCACCGCGATCCGGTTCTCGGTGCCCTCGAGCTGCGCCTGCAGGGCGAGGAAGTTCTGGTCGGCCTTGAGGTTGGGATAGTTCTCGGTCACCACCATGAGGCGGGACAGGGCGCCGCTCAGGGTGGCCTGGTTCTGCTCGAAGGCCTGGAAAGCCTTGGGATTGGTGAGGATGTTCGCCGGGATCTGCGTCTGCGTCACCTTGGCGCGGGCTTCCGTCACCGCTTCCAGGGTGCTGGCCTCGTGGGCGGCGTATCCCTTGACGGTCGCCACCAGGTTCGGGATCAGGTCGGTGCGCCGCTGGTACTCGTTCAACACCTGGCTCCAGGACGCATCCACCTGCTGCTTGTAGCTCGGGATGTTGTTGATGCCGCAGCCGCTCAAGAGCAGCAACGCGCCGGCCATGGCGAGCCATTGAGCGTGCCCGAGGTAACGACGGAGTCCGGACATGTGACGCCTCTCGATGTTCCCCTACTGCGATGGACGCGCATAATACCACTGCCTTTAGCCAAACCGAATCATATCGGCGAGACGCATGACAGCCGCGACGGGCCATCATCGGCAGATCATCCTGACCACGCCGCGGCTGCGTCTGCGGCCCTGGCGGCCTGAGGATCTGCCGCAGTTCGCCGCAATGAATGCGGACCCGCGCGTCATGGAATATTTCCCCAGGGTCCTGACTTCGGAGGAGAGCGAGCGTCAGGCCGCGGCGATTGCGGAGCATGTCGAGAAGCACGGCTTCGGGTTCTGGGCGGTCGAGGTGATCGGCGTGGCGGATTTCGCGGGATTCGTCGGAATCTCGACTCCGACCTTCGAGGCGCATTTCACCCCCTGCGTGGAGATCGGCTGGCGGCTCGCCTGCGAGCACTGGGGGCACGGGTATGCCACCGAGGCGGCGCGCGCGGCGCTCGACTGCGGTTTCCGGCGCTTCGGGCTCGAGGAGATCGTCGCCTTCACCGTTCCCGCGAACACCCGCTCCATCCGCGTGATGGAACGGCTCGGTATGACACGCTCCCCGGCCGAAGACTTCGATCATCCGCGGCTGCCGGCGGGTCATCCGTTACGTCCGCACATCCTGTATCGGCTGAAGCCGGTGCAGCACAGCGGACATTCATGAAGGCGGCTGGAACAGGAACTCGTAGGTCGCCGCGCTGCGCGTGCCGGAGCGCACCCACGAGGCGCGATGTCTGTCGACGGTCAGAAACCACGATTGCCGTTGACGCACACCGCCTGTGCCGGAGAAGGCGCGACAGTCGAGCACGGCGCCGCAGCCCCCGTGCTCAGGGTCTCGAACCGACGCGTAGCGGATAATCTGTATCTCCGCCGTGCGGGCGGCTCGCGCCAGCGCCTGACAGGGACCGTAGGCGTTGGGATCGCCCCACATCCTCTCGTCGCGCGCGAACGGCTTGTCACGCAGGTCCACGGCCTTGCCGCGCGCCACAACTTGGAAGACGGTGTGCGGCACCCCATCGAGACGGGTGAGCCCGTGGCTGTCCATCACGAACCGCCAGCGCCAGTAGCCGAGCTCCGCGCAGCTCGTGCGCACCGCTTCGGCTCCATACCAGACACCCGGATCGTCGTAGCTGCGAAAGCGCGAGCCGCGCGACGACGTCGGATAGCGGAAGGGTGTGTAGAGCAGGTAATCCAAGCCGGCGCAGCGGCTCGGGACGGGCGGCTTGGAGGCTTCGAGCACCGACTCCAGCACCTCCTGCTCCGCCAGGCTGTCGACCAGCGCGCGGGTGGCGACGACGTGCTGCGC
>JASHVV010000404.1 GCA_030044385.1 Gammaproteobacteria bacterium | reverse complement strand
TGAGCACGACCTCCTCGCCCGCTGCAAGGCCGGCGCCGATGACCACGCCGCGATCGCTGTAGCCCGCCACGCGCACGGGCGCGAGAGCCAGCGTCCGCGTCCTCGGATCCACCACCCAGACGGCCGGCGCCGCTCCCTGGTGATAGAGCGCGGTCATCGGCACGAGCAATTGCTTGGGATCGGCGGCGGCCTGCACTGTCACACCGGCGGTCATGCCCAGGCGCACCTCCGGCCCCGGGTCGAGAATCGCAACCTTGACCAGGAAGGTGCGGGTGGCAGGATCGGCGGCGGCGGATTTCTCGCGGACCATTCCCGGATAAGTGCGGTCCGTATCCCACAGCGACACGCTGAGGCGCTCCGCTCCGTTGAACTCATCGATGCGATTCTCCGGCACGTCGATATAGACCTCGCGGGCGTCGGACCAGGCGAGGCTCAGCACCGGCTGTCCCTCGGCCACCACCTGGCCGGCTTCCGTCTCCACGGCGGTGATGACTCCGTCGTGATCGGCGCGCAGCTCGGTGTAGCGCAACTGGTTCTGGCGCAGCTCGTACTGGCGTTGCGCCTGCTGGTACGAGGCCCGGGCGGCGGCCGTCTGATCCTGCTGGTGGTCGTAGGCCGAGCGGCTGACGGCGCCCATCCTCACCAGGCGCGCATAGCGCTGCAGGTCCGCTTGCGCCGTGCGCAAGTCGCTTCCCGCGGCGGCCAGCGCCGCCTGCGCGGAATCCCTTTGGAGCACCGCGTCGGTCCCATCCAGGCGCGCCAGCACCTGGCCGCGGCGTACTGTCTCACCCAGCGTCACATAGCGCGCCACGATCTTTCCCGGCACCCGGAACGCCAGCGCAGACTCGTAGCGAGCGTGCACGGCGCCGCTATATTCCTCGGCAGGTGCGCTGCTGGTCGCCTCCAGACGCTCGGCGATTACAGGTTTCGCGCCTTCCGCGGGACGGACGGCGTGATTGCAGGCGCCGAGCAGCACGGCGGCTGCGGCAGGCAGCAAAACCAGGGCGAAACGCAGCCCGGCGGACGCTGGTCGGCTCTCCATGACGGCACCAATCTTTACATCGTTAAGTTTGGGGAGTAGATTCTGATCGCATGAACTTAACGCCGTCAAGATCCATGCGGATATTTTTTCGGGCTAAGATGCCGCGGTGCCCGCCCGCATGAAGAACTGCCCCGTCAGACGCCTGATCCAGAGCAAGCAGGGCTACCACCATGGCGACCTGCGCAATGCCCTCGTCAGCGCGGGACTGAAGCTGCTGGAGCAGGAGGGGCACTCGGAGTTCACCCTCCGGGACCTCGCACGGCGGGTAGGCGTGAGCGCGGCCGCGCCGTACGCTCACTTCGCCGATAAGCGCGCCCTCCTGGCCGCCATCGCGGCGGCCGGCTTCATCCGCCTCAGGGCGGCGCTGGAGGCCGCGATCCGCAGCGACAGCAACCTGGCGGACCGGTTCCTCCACCTGGGCTCGGCCTACGTGCGCTTCGGCATGGACCACCCGGCGCTCTACAAATTGATGTTCGCGAGCGAGGAGCTGGCGGCCCAGCACGGCGAATATCTGGAGCTGCAAGCCGCCGGCGAGGCCGCATTCGGCGCGCTCACCGCGCTGCTCGAGCAGATGCAGCGGCGGGGATTGCTGCGCGCCGGCGACCCCGAGGCCGACGGTCTCAGCGTCTGGGCGCACGTGCACGGGCTGACTTCGCTGATCATCACCGGCTGCCTCGCCTGCGTCGGCGAGCCGGCACCTCAGCCTGCCGAGGTCGTGAGCCTGAGCCTGCAGCTCCTTCTGAACGGACTGCGCGGTCCGGCGCGGGCGGAGCAGATCGCCTGAAGTGCGCCGCTACGGCAGCTCGCGCACCCAGATATTCCTGAAGCTGATCGGCTGGCTGGGATCGCCGTGGGCCTGCAACTTGATGGGCGCCGGCTCGGCATACGGCTCGTAGCAGGGCTTGCCGATATAACGGGTCTGGCCCTGCAGCTCGAAGTGGTTGTCCACCAGCACGCCGTTCCAGAAGACCGTGGCATAGGCCGGACTCTTCAGGCTGCCGTCGGCGTTGAATCGCGGCGCCGTCCAGACCACGTCGTACGATTGCCATTGGCCGGGCTTGCGCGCCGCGTTGGCGAACGGGATGCTCTGCTTGTAGAGGCTTCCGGCCATGCCGTTCACGTAGGTGGGGTTCCGGTAGGAGTCCAGCACCTGCAGCTCGAAGCCGGCGTCGCCCGGCCCGGTCGAAGCCAGAAACACGCCGCTGTTGCCGCGCCACTGGCTGCTCCCGGTGATATCCGCGGGAATCCGCCATTCGATGTGCAGCTGGAAGTCTCTGAACTTGCGCCTCGTCTCGATGTTGCCCACGCCCGGCGCCTTGTTCACGACCATGACTCCGTCCCTGACGAACCAGCGGGCCGGAGTATGGTCCTGCGCGGAAACCCACTCGCTCAGGCTCCTGCCGTCGAAGAGAACGATCGCGTCCGACGGCGGAGCGCCGACGGTCGCGCCCGGGGTCACCACCGGCGGCACCGGCGTCCGTACTTCAGTGGCTTTCGGATTCTCCGCGGCCGCCCCCTGTGCCGCCGCCATCGCTGTCGTCATGGCGCCGGCGGCCAGCAGGGACGCGGTCGCGACGACCCACGAGATCGAACGGGCAGTGCTCATTTTCGAACGCCCCTCATCTTGAAGTGGAGTGCACGATCCAGCCCTCGCCGGCCAGGATCCCGGCGGATACGCCGAGAAACGTGCCCGCGATCACGTCGCTGAGGAAATGCCAGTCGCCCACGACCAACAGTGCCGCGGCGAGCAACAGCAGCGCCGCGAGAGGCCGGACGCTGATCCGGTAGAGCCTCATGAAAACTCCGGCGAACGCTCCGGCCAGAGCCATGTGGCCGGAGGGGAAGCTGCCGTCCGCGAAACTCAGCGCGAAGAAGGCATGCCGGGCGCCGTTCAGCACCGCGACCGGGTCCTGAACCCCGAACAAGGGCTTCAGCACCTCGTCGTTGACGGCATAGGCGCATATCGAGGCGAGACATGCGATTCCCAGCGTTTCCCTGAACCGCGACAGATGTCCGGTCACCAGGCGCGCCAGGATCAGGACCAGGACCACCGCGGATTCCAGCGACAGGAGCACGGCGGCGCCGAACGCCGTGCTCAGATCGCTGAGGTGACGGCCTACTCGCCAGAAATGTCGCGCCACCGTCACATCGACTCGTGAGAAGGAGAAGGCGACTGCCGCAGCACAAGCCGCGAGCGCCACGAGCCAGATTCGCAGGCCCGGAGGGAAGCGCGTCACGACAACGTCAGCAAGGCGCCGCTCGCGCTTGGCATCCGCAGCGTCAGCAAGCCGTCACGGGCGGTGAGAGTCTCCGTCACCGCCGGCGTCCACCTGCCGTCGTTCCCAACCACGGAGCCGGCGAAAGTGGTGTCGGTACGGTCATCCGCTCGCGGTGCCAGGAGCCGCATCACCGAAGCCGTCCGGGCGCCAGGCACATCGACGGCCAACGTCACATCCGTGTCGAGATTCTTGTTGAGCACGACGACCCTCAGCGCCCCGTCACGGCCCATCAGTCCAAAAGCGGCCACCAACCCGTCGGCCGCGCCGCTCGTTTGGGTCATGACCAGCCGGCCGGGCCCCGCGGCTGCGAAGAGGAGCATCCCGTAGTAGATGGGGCGGGCCACGAAGCCGCTCGCGGGCGTTCCCGCGACCGGCGTATACCAGCCGTAGCCGCCGCCGTGAAGATTGACCCCGGTGGCGCCCGCCGCGGCCAATCGGTACATGAGCTCGGCGGCCCAAAGCGCCGCCGCGAAAGTGTCGCTCACACCCGGTTTGCCGCCCCCATAGCAGGTGTTGGTCTCCGTCATCCGGAACGGCAATCCGGTGTTCCTGCTCGCCGCAGCCGCCGCCTGGAGCTCGGCGTCGAGCTCGGCACTGGAGCCGAGCAGCCGGGGAATGGTCATCGACGGATCGGTCGGGGGTCCCTCCGCGTAGTAGTGCGCGGAGAGGAATGTCACATCGTGCCGCTGCTCCTGCGCGAAGCGCGCGAGCCACTCGTCGTTGGCAGCAGTATCGGGTCCGGCAAACGGCGCGCGCGGCACCCGCTGGCGAACGGCCCGGAAATAGTGCCGCCACTGCGCCGCGAACTGCGGATAGCCGTAGTCCGGACCCCGCAGGCCGTTCTTGTAGAAAAGATCCGGCTCGTTGCAGAGTTGAAAGGCGACGAGCCTGTCGCCCATCACTCTCGCCACGTAGGCCGCTTCGTCCGCCGCCGTCTCGGGACTCTCCGTCCCCATGTTGAGGCCGTAGATCAAGCGCCAGCCGGACAGCTCCAGGAAGCCGCGCAGATTGCGGACGGCGAGCGCCGTGACCGGGCGGCGGGGAGGCGGATGCCGGCCAGTGTCGGGACCGAACGCCTGCGATGGGGACTCGACCGGCGCCGAAGTCGGGGTCCAGACGCTGAACTCGCTGGTGTTGCCGCCGATCCGCAGCACGCCCGCAGCGCCGAGCCGCCGGTGGAAGGCGGCGAGCGCCGTGTTCTCAGGCGCGAAGAAGGTGGGATCGCTGAGCTGGGAGGTCTCGTAGCTGAGGCCCGTAAAGTCGCTGGCGATCGCCTTCCCACGCCGGTCCGGATGGACCGACAGCCGGACCCGCCGGCCGCCCCCGCTGTCGTCGGCAAAGCCTCGGGGGGAAGAGAGCGTGGCGCAGGAGGCCGCCACAGAGGCGGCCAGGAATTTGCGTCGATCCATATGCCGGTGATCCCGCCGTCGTGCCGCAAAGGAGCGACGGATATTGCCGCAAGCAAGCCGCGCGCGCCATCCCCCGCCCCTCAGTGGTCGCAGAGGAAGATGTCGCCGCTCAGGCTCCTGATGCGGACGTGGCCGTTACCCGCCCCGCGCGTGCCGTCGAGGCGATCGCCGGGC
>JASHVV010000403.1 GCA_030044385.1 Gammaproteobacteria bacterium | reverse complement strand
TCTTCCGCGGCCAGCGCGTCGCCGTCATCGGCGGAGGCAACACCGCCGTCGAGGAGGCGCTCTATCTGTCGCACATCGCGGAGCACGTGACTCTGGTGCACCGGCGGGACCGCCTGCGCTCGGAGAAGATCCTGCAGGACCGGCTCCTGCGCGAGGTCGAGGCCGGGAAGGCCTCGATCGTCTGGAACCACACCGTCGACGAGGTGTTGGGAGATGATCAGGGCGTGAACGGCCTGCGCCTGAAGTCGGTGAAGGACGGCGAGACGCGGCGGCTGTCGGTCGCCGGCGCCTTCATCGCCATCGGACACGAGCCGAACACCGGCGTCTTCGCGGGCCAGCTCGAGATGCGCAACGGGTACATTCACGTGCGCAGCGGCACCGAAGGGGATGCCACGGCGACCAGCGTGCCGGGCGTCTTCGCCGCCGGCGATGTGGCCGATCACGTCTACCGCCAGGCGGTCACCTCGGCCGGCGCGGGCTGCATGGCGGCGCTCGATGCCGACCGCTACCTGGAGCGCCTGGAGACCGATGCGAGTCAGAGCCTACTCCAGCATCGATGACATCGATTCCCGCGAGTGGAATGCGCTCGCCGGCGCGGGCTGCCCGTTCCTGCGCCATGAGTTCCTGGCCGCGCTCGAGCACACCGGCTGCGTGGGAGCGGGGACGGGATGGCAGCCCTGCCCGGTCACGCTGAGCGACGATCTCGGACTGGCGGCCGCCGCGCCCGCCTACATCAAGACGCACTCCTACGGGGAGTTCGTGTTCGATTTCGCCTGGGCCCAGGCGTATTCCCGCTACGGGCGCCGCTACTACCCCAAGCTGGTGGTCGCCGTGCCTTTCACGCCCGCCACCGGACCGCGCCTGCTCGTGCGGCCGGGGCTCGATCCGGCGGCGCTGGCGAAGCGCCTGCTGGAGGCGCTCGGGACCGAAGCGGCGAGCCGGCGCGTCTCTTCCGTGCACGCGCTCTTTCTCGATGAGCCCGGGCGCGCGGCCTGCGAGCGCGCCGGCTGGCTGCTGCGGCGGGACTGCCAGTTTCACTGGACCCACCGCGGCTACCCGAGCTTCGATGCCTATCTCGAGACCTTCACGGCCGAGAAGCGCAAGAAGGCGCGGCGCGAGCGCCGCCGCGTCGCCGAGGCCGGCATCCGCTTCGAGACGCGCTTCGGCGGCGAGCTCGACGAGCGCCTCCTCGACACCGTCTACGGGTTTCACCGGGAAACCTTCCTGCGGCACGGCAACGAGCCCTACCTGACGCGGGAGTTCTTCAGCGAGATCAGGCGAACGCTCGGGGACGCGCTGATGATCAAGGTCGCCATGCATCGGGCGGCATCGGTGGAGACACCGGTCGCGGCGGCGATTTTCTTCTGGTCGCCGGAGGCGCTCTATGGACGCTACTGGGGCGCGGCCGCCGACTACCACAGCCTGCACTTCGAAGCCTGTTATCACCAGGGCATCGAGTTCTGCATCGAGCGCGGCATCGGGCGCTTCGAGCCCGGCACGCAGGGCGAGCACAAGGTGAGCCGCGGCTTCGAGCCGACGCTCACCTGGTCGGCGCATCACATCGGCGACGCCGCCTTCCGCGAGGCCATCGGCGACTACCTCGAGCGCGAGGGCGGCGCCGTCGACGACTACGCCGCCGAGATCCGCGAGCACGTGCCCTACCGGAAGACACCGGCCTGAAGACCCGTGAAGACCATCACCTGGCTGTCGCCGAAGGACGCCCCGGAGTGGTTCCCGCCCTCCGAGCAGGCGCTCGAGGATCCCGCGGGCCTGCTCGCGGCCGGCGGCGATCTCTCGCCCGCCAGGCTCCTCGCCGCCTACCGGCGCGGCATCTTCCCCTGGTACTCGCCGGGCCAGCCGGTCCTCTGGTGGTCGCCGGACCCGCGCGCGGTGCTCTTCCCGGACGAGTTCAAAGTGAGCCGCAGCCTGGCGAAAACCCTGCGAAATGGCGGCTTCAGCGTCGGCATGGATGGAGACTTCGCAGCGGTCATCGACGGCTGCGCGGCCCCCCGTCCCCACAGCCTCGGCACCTGGATCACGGCGGAAATGCGGGCCGCCTACCTGGAGCTCCATCACCGGGGGCATGCTCACAGCGTCGAGGTGCGCCTCGGCGGGGAGCTGGTCGGCGGCCTCTACGGGGTGCGGCTCGGGGGGGTGTTCTTCGGGGAGTCCATGTTCAGCGGCGCGCGCGATGCCTCCAAGGTCGCGCTGGCGCACCTCGTGGCGGTGTGCCGCCGCAACAGCATCGCGGTGATCGACTGCCAGCTCGCCTCCCGGCACCTCGGCAGCCTCGGCGCCCGCAGCATCCCCCGGGCGCAGTTTCAGGCGTTACTGCGGGAGTGGGTCTCTCTGGAGCCCGCGCCGCTGGAGTAGAGCCCTCAAATATGCTCCAATGCGCGCCCCCGAGACGATAAGGGCATTATGTCCAAAGAAGACGCGATCCAGATGGAGGGTGAGGTGGTCGAGACCCTGCCCAACACCACCTTCCGCGTGAAGCTGAAGAACGGCCACGTGGTGACCGCGCACATCTCCGGCAAGATGCGGAAAAACTACATCCGCATCCTCACCGGCGACCAGGTCACGGTCGAGATGACCCCCTACGACCTGACCAAGGGCAGAATCATCTACCGCGGCCGTTGAGGCTCAACCCGCCGTCAGCTCCGGCGTGGTATTCGGCGTGGTCTCCAGCTCCAGTCTGGAGCCGTCCGCCGCCACGAACACCCGCACGTGCCCGCCGCCCGCCAGCTTGCCGAATAGCAGCTCTTCCGCCAGGGGCCGCTTGATGTGCTCCTGGATCGTGCGCGCCATCGGCCGCGCACCCATCTTGGGGTCATAGCCCTTCTCGGCGATCCAGCGGCGCGCCGCATCGTCGAGGGAGATGGTGACTCCCTTCTGCTCGAGCTGCATTTCCACTTCCACCACCAGCTTGTCGACCACCCGCTCGATGGTCACCGGGTCGAGGCTCGCGAACTGGATCACCGCGTCCAGCCGGTTGCGGAACTCCGGCGTGAAGGAGCGGCGGATCGCCTCCATGCCGTCGCTCGCGTGATCCGCGTGCGTGAAACCGATCGACGGCCGCGCCATCTCCTGCGCCCCGGCGTTGGTCGTCATGACGATGATCACGTGCCGGAAGTCCGCCTTGCGGCCGTTGTTGTCGGTGAGCGTGCCATGGTCCATCACCTGCAGCAGCAGGTTGAACACGTCCGGGTGCGCTTTCTCCACCTCGTCGAGCAGCAGCACGCAGTGCGGGTGTTTGGCGATCGCCTCGGTCAGGAGTCCGCCCTGGTCGAAGCCGACATAGCCCGGCGGCGCGCCGATCAGGCGCGAGACCGTGTGCCGCTCCATGTATTCCGACATGTCGAAGCG
>JASHVV010000054.1 GCA_030044385.1 Gammaproteobacteria bacterium | reverse complement strand
GTGAGTGATGCTCCCTGGTTTCGCGGCCGCGTCTCGTCAACCCAGACGTGCACGGGGATGCCGGCGTCGTGCGCCATGTAGATCGGTGCGAGTGCCGTACCCCAATCTACGCAGGCCAGCCATCCTGCGTTGCAGTGTGTCAGTATGTTGACGCGGCGCGCGGACGGTTTAGCGAGACGCCGGATGATCTCCAGCCCGTGCACACCAATGGACCGGCACTGCTCGACGTCATCGTCACAGATATTTCCTGCTTCACGGAAAGCCGCCTCGAAGCGCTGCTTGGGATCGAGGTGCGCTATGACACTGCGCACCCGCGCCAATGCCCACGCAAGGTTGACCGCGGTAGGACGCGTTGCTTGAAGCGTTCTGGCCGCCTCCTCGATGCGACGGTCCGAGGCGTCCGCGCGCAATGCGAGCGCCAGCCCGTACGCAGCGGTCGCGCCAATGAGCGGCGCGCCGCGTACCACCATGGTCTTGATGGCGTGGGCCGCGTCCTCGAGTGTCGTGAGATCCAGCGTCACGAACTCGAAGGGGAGCCGCGACTGGTCGATCACGCGAACGAGGCCGGCAGCCGCCGGCCAAAGGGTGCGGTAAGGAAGGCCGGAGATCCTCATATGCCGAGATGCTAGCAGTTCCCGCAGCCACTCAGGCACAGGGACGTGCCCGGCCGCCGCAGGTGGCCGAGTCTCGGGCAAAAACCACGTTTAGCCGCTTCGGCGTTGACCGAGACGGCGCTGGGCCGGGCAGGATGCCCGGATCCAGCGCTTCTAGATACCGTGACAGGTGTCATCCCACACTGGTGACGGGCCACACTGGGACCTCGGGTGGCGGTGCGCGATCCTGCCGCCACCGCCCCAGACCGAACGGCGGCAGGAGATCAGCGATGTCGACCCCCGTTGCGACACTCGAATCCGTAATCAAGCGCTACGGCAAGACCCAAGCGTTGCGCGGGCTCGACCTGACTCTGCGCCGCGGCGAGGTCGTCGCCCTGTTGGGTCCCAACGGCGCCGGCAAGACGACGGCCGTGCGCCTGCTGCTCGGGCTGATCTCGCCCGACGAGGGGCGCGTGCGGGTGCTGGGACGGGATCCCCGCTCGGCCGGTGCACGGACGCGGATCGGGGCGATGCTCCAGGTCGCCCGCGTACCCGAGACGCTGCTCGTGCGCGAGCACATCGCTCTCTTCCGCAGCTACTACCCGCGTCCTCTATCCACGGCCGAGGTCGTCCGCAGCGCCGGCCTGGAGGGCATCGAGAGCCGGAAATTCGGCGACCTGTCGGGCGGACAACGGCAGCGGGTGCTGTTTGGACTCGCTCTGTGCGGCGATCCGGACCTGGTGTTCCTCGACGAGCCCACCGTCGGGATGGACCTGCAGTCGCGCCGCCGACTCTGGGACGAGGTACGCGCCCTTGCCGCCGCGGGCAAATCGGTGCTGCTCACGACTCACTATCTGGAGGAAGCCGATGCGCTCGCCAGTCGGGTCGTGGTCATCGACAAGGGCCGGGTCGTTCGCGAGGGTACGCCGAGTGAAATCAAGCACGCCGTATCGGGGCGGCGCATCCGCTGCGTGACCCGGCTCGACCCCGCCCGTGTTCGCGCGCTGCCATCGGTCATTTCCCTGCAGGTGGACCGCGACGCGATCGTCGTCTACGCCGAGCGTCCCGAGGACGTCGTGCGTCGCCTGTTGCTCGAGGACGACTCCCTGCAGGCGCTCGAAGTCTCCGCAGCGCCGCTCGAGGACGCCTTCCTCGCGCTCACCGGCGGCGCCTGATCCCCGAATCCATACCGGAGCATTTCCCATGAGCACCAACACGTTGGCCATCGCGGCGGAATCCGCCGATCGCCTCTTCCCGCTGCGCATCCTGCTCAAGGAGACGCAGTACGAGCTGGCTCGCCTGCTGCGCTCGCGCGCCTACTCACTGTCGGTCATCGGCTTTCCCATCATGTTCTACCTGATCTTCGGGATGGCAAACCGCGGCAAGCCCGCGGCGCTCTATCTCGTCGCCGGCTACACCTGCATGGGCGTCGTATCGGCGTGCCTGTTCGGAATAGGGCTCGTGCTCGCCATGGAGCGGGCGCAGGGCTGGCTCGACCTGAAGCGCGCGAGCCCGATGCCACGCTGCGCCTATATCGGCGCGAAGGTGGCGAGTTGCGCCGCATTTGCCCTGATCATCGCCACTCTGCTCATCCTGCTCGGTACCGCTCTCGGCGGCATCACCGTCACGGGCACCCAGGCGGCGGCGCTCGCAGGCATCGCCATCGCCGGCTCGATCCCCTTCGCCGCCATGGGTTTCCTCGTCGCCTACCTCGTCCCCCCGAACGCCGGCCCCGGGATCATCAACCTGATCTACCTGCCGCTCTCGTTCGCTTCCGGCTTCTGGATGCCGGTGAGCCTGCTGCCGCACTGGCTGCAGGCCGTGGCGCCCGCGCTGCCGAGCTATCACCTGGCGCAGATCGCTCTCGCCTCCTGCGGGCTTGCGCCGGCCAACGGGATGGGGGTGCACTGGGCAGTGCTCGGCGGCTTCACGCTGTTGATGGTTGCCGCGGCCTGGATTACCTTCCTGCGCAGCGAGGCCAACGCCTGATGACCGACTCCACCCGCCAGCCCGGACTGAACCTGCCCGAAAAAGCCGGCAGGTGGCAGACCTGGAACCTCGTCTGGCTGATCTACTCCGTCTTCTTCATCATCTCGCCGCTGCAGAGCGCGTCGCGGCGCGGCTGGCTCGTATTCGCGGGCGTGTACGCCTGCTTCGTCGGCATCTACGTGACGCTGATTTGGGCGCGCCAGCGCCGCACGCGCTTCCTCATGCTGTCGGCGATGGCTTTGCTCGGCGCCATCTACTACCCGATGAACCCCAGTGCCGGCGCAACCATGTTCATCTATGTCGCCGCCCTGATGCCGTTCGCCACGCGCTCTTTCTCTCTTGCCGTCGGGACCATCATCGCCGCTGCGCTCGCTTCAGCCCTGGAAGGTGTGCTGACGCACCAGAACGCCTGGACGTGGGGCAGTCTGTCTTTCCTCGCCGCCTGCATCGGCACCGGCAATCTCATCCAGGCGCTGCGCCGGGGCGCCACCGAGCGCCTGCTGCGCGCGCAGGAAGAGATCGAGCATCTCGCCAAGGTTGCGGAGCGTGAGCGCATCGCGCGGGATCTGCACGATGTCCTCGGTCACACTCTCTCGGTGGTCGTACTCAAATCAGAGCTCGCCGGCAAGCTGCTGGGCAGCGACGCCGAGCGCGCGCGCCGTGAGATCGGCGAGGTCGAGCAGATCGCCCGCAAGGCTCTCGCCGAGGTTCGGGAAGCCATCAGAGGCTACCGCGCCGACGGGCTCCTCGCGGAAATCGCGCGTGCCCGCCGGACGCTGGACGCGGCGGGAGTGAGCCTGGATTGCCAGGCGGGCGGCGTGCGCCTGGAGCCAGTCCAGGAATCAGTCCTGTCTCTCGTCTTGCGCGAGGCGGTCACCAACATTCTCCGTCATGCCGGTGCCACGAGCTGCCGGCTGGAGGTGGCGACTGACGATTCGGCGACGGTTCTTCGCGTGGAAGACAACGGACGCGGCGCCATCGAGCGCGAAGGCAACGGAATCCGCGGCATGCGCGAGCGCGTCGAAGCCCTCGGCGGGCGGCTCGAGATCGAATCCCGGCAGGGCACGCGACTGACAGCCGAGATCCCGCACGGCGCGGCCGCGAGAGCCTGACATGAGCAAGATCCAGGTCGCCATCGCGGAGGATCAGGCCATGGTGCTCGGCGCGCTCGCCGCGCTCCTGGAGACGGAGCCCGACATCGCCGTCTGCGCACGCGCAACCAACGGCCGTGCCGCGCTCGCGGCGCTCGCTGCGCACCAGCCCCACGTCCTGGTCACCGACATCGAGATGCCGGAGATGACGGGCCTCACGCTGGCCGCCGAAGCGCGCGACCGCTGCCCGGAGGTGCGGGTCATCATCCTGACGACTTTCGCCCGCCCCGGCTACCTGCGGCGGGCGCTGGAGGCCGGCGCGAAAGGCTACCTTCTCAAGGACCGCCCCTCCGCGGAGCTCGCCGACGCAGTGCGGCGCGTACATCGCGGCCAGCGCGTCATCGACCCCGAGCTTGCCGCCGAGGCCTGGAGCAGCGAGGCCGACCCGCTCACCGAGCGCGAGCGCCAGATCCTCTGGCGCGCGGGCGAAGGCCGCTCCACCGGCGACATCGCCGCGGAGCTCAGCCTCTCCGAGGGCACCGTGCGCAATTACCTCTCCGAGGCCATCAACAAGCTCGGCGCCGCCAACCGCGTCGAAGCCGCGCGCCTGGCGCGCGCGCGGGGATGGCTGTAGATCGTTCAGCCCGCTGCCGGCTGCGCGAAATCCGCATCGATCCGCGCGCGGATTCTCGCGCGCAGATCATCGCCCATGCCCGTCTGCGCGAGCAGCGTCAGGAGTTGATCCTTGGAAATCAATCCGCGCCGCGCCAGTTCCCGTGTGAAGACGAGGTCCTTCTCGCGGAAGGCGGCGTACTTGGATATCGCGAGGTCATGCGGATCGAGGCACAGGCCGCGGACCCCCTCGGTATCTCCCGGTGGGAGCCGCACGAGCCGTCCCTTCCATCCTTTCGGCAGTGTTGCGGTCTCTGCGCTCACCGGGTCAGCGTAATACCCGAACTCCTCGTGAAAAGGCGAATAGAGCCCGATGGCAACGAGCCATTCCGTGCGATCAGGGCTTTTCGGCGCGAGCAGGTCGACTTCCGCCGAGCGCACGATGGAATCCGCAAGGTCGGGATGCTTGCCGTGCAGAGCCTGGCTGCCCACGATGATGAACCGCTTCTCGCCGGTGATCCTCCCAGCCGCGCGCAGCACGTGATCAACCTGCCGCTTCTTCATACAGCTTTTTGACATCCTGCTGCGCAAGCATGCCGACATACGGCATCGACTGGCGCAGTCGAACTGCATTCTCGTCGCGCCCCAGCATCGCGGCGAAGAGCACGCCGTCATCGTCACTGCGCGCGATGTCATTCCATTCATCGTAAGCGGAAACCCAGGAGTCCTGCCGCTTCCACCGGTGCAGGTTGGCGAGGATCTTGGCGCGTATCTCGCGCGCGGTGTGCCTGCGGATGACGGCCATCGAGACCGACAATCTCAGATTGTCCAATTCCCCATGGGAGAAGCCACCGCGCGCCGGCGGAAGAATCCCGCGCTCGGTGAGCTCGAGCTCGTCGCCCTCGCCCAGGCCCCAGGTGTCGAGCAGCGCTTTCGGCAGCAGCACGCCAAGCGAATTACCGACGCGCCGTATACGGACCTTCATGGAAGGTCATTATAACCCGTTATTACTCACGAGTAAACCGTCACCCCGCTCATTGCGCGTCGTACTCGTCGTGCCGGCGCCACCACTGGTAGGGCGCGGTCTGCGGCCAGCCGGCGGGGGAATCCTCCCACGTCTCCTGCCTGCCGTAGGGGGTCGTCTCGAGAAACGCCCACACGCCGCCGAGCCCCTCGGCGCCGCGCTGCGCGGTGAAATAGGTCCGGTAGATCTCGCTGCCGTCGCGCAGGAAGACACTCAGGCCGTGCCGCTCCTCTTCCGGCGTCGACAGGCCGAGATCGGCATTGAAGCTGCTCTTCGCGGAGGAGACCCAGCGGTGCGGCCACGACATCCGCCGCCGGTAGGCCTCGATGCTGGCGAGCGGCGCCAGCGCGACCACCGCGAAGGAGACACCGCGCGCCTTCAGGTGCACGGGCGTGAACTGGCCGATGTTGTCGAGGAACATGGAGCAGCCGGGGCAGCCGGCGCTCGGCCAGCCGGGCACGGTGGGGGCGAACATGAAGTGATAGAGGAGGAGCTGGCGCCGGCCCTCGAAGAGATCGAGCAGGGTCGGCTGTCCGTCGGGTCCTTCGAAGACA
Source organism: Gammaproteobacteria bacterium (assembly GCA_030044385.1). Taxonomy (GTDB): domain Bacteria; phylum Pseudomonadota; class Gammaproteobacteria; order Steroidobacterales; family Steroidobacteraceae; genus 13-2-20CM-66-19. The sequence continues at coordinate 9,275 of JASHVV010000054.1, read as the reverse complement.
TAGGGCTTCTCGACCTTGACCATGGGCAGCCGGCGGCGCTCGGCGGCGAGGGCATCCCGCGCGCGGGTGAGCGCCTTCTCCTTGACGAGGAGCGCGTCCCGCGCCTGCCGCCACTCGGCTTCGGAGACGACCTGGGGAAGAGCCTGGGTGCTCGAAGACATGGATTGACCTCCGGTTCGCGAATGCTCTGCCCATGGCCGGGGCAGCGCGGCGCAATTCGACAGCCGCGGGTAATTTAGGTGATTAACTGGATTTAATCATTCGTCCACTGCGGTTCAATGCGCCCTCGACCATCATTCCGCGGATGGTCTCGACCCGGGCAGGAGTACGGATGATGGGTCCCGTGTGGCGGCGGCGGCTGGCCGCCGCGGCGGTGGCGCTCGTCCTCGGAGGCAGCCTCGGCGGCTGCAGCCTCGGGCCCGCCTATCACCGCCCGAGCGTCCCGGCGCCGACGGCGTGGCGCAACCCCAAGGCGGCGTCCATGCCGCAAGCCTGGCCCTCCGCGGACTGGTGGAGCGGATTCCATTCCGCCGAGCTCACGCATCTCATGACCACCGGGCGGGCCGCCAACGATGATCTGGCCGCCGCCATCGCCAGAGTGCGCGAAGCGGAAGATCAGGTGCGCATCAGCAGCGCGCCGCTGCTGCCGTCGCTCGATGGCGCCGCCAGCGGCTCGCGCCAGCGGCAGATCAATATCAGCAGCCCGGGCGCCATTCTTTACAACGAGTTCGCCGCCGGGCTCAACGCCACGTACGAGCTCGATTTCTGGGGCGAGAACCGCGCCATCCGCGCCGCCGCCCTCGCCTCCGCGACCGCCAGCCGATATGACCGCGAGACCGTCGAGCTCACCGTCATGTCCGGCATCGCGGATACGTACTTCTCGGCGCTCGCGCTTCGCGATCGGCTACGCATCGCCCGCGCGGACCTCGCGAGCGCCGAGGAGACCCTCCAGGGCCTGAAGACCGACGAGCAGGCCGGCATCTCGACCGCGCTCGATGTCGCTCAACAGGACACGGTCGTCGCAACCGTCGCGGCCACCATCCCGCCATTGGAGCAGCAGGAGCGTCAGGAGATCGACGCCCTGGCCATCCTGGTCGGGCAGACGCCGCAGTCCTTCAATATTGGTGCGTCCGGCCTCGCAGGCATTGCAGCGCCGGCGGTCACGGCGGGAGTACCCTCAGGGCTCCTTGCGAGACGTCCCGATGTGGCGAGCGCCGAGGAGCAGCTCATCGCCGCAAACGCCAACATCCGCGCGGCGAGAGCCGCCTTCTTCCCGACGATCGATCTGACCGCATCGGGCGGATATGAGAGCAAGGCGCTGTCGAGCCTCCTGCAGCCGCAGAGCCGCGTGTTCGCGCTCTCGGCCGGCCTCACCCAACCGATCTTCCACGGCGGCGCCGTTCTCGGGGAGTACCGGCTGAGCCAAGCCCAGTACGACGAGCTGCTGGCGGACTACCACAAGGCGGTGATCTCCGCGCTCGGCAACGTGGAAGACTCGCTCGCGGGCGTCGGCGACACCGGCGAGCAGTTGCAGCGCGAGCAGATCGCCACCGACAAGGCGCGCAGCGCCTATCAGATGTCGCAGTTCCAGTTCCACGCCGGGACGGTGAACATCCTGACGGTGCTGAGCACCGAGACCGCCCTCTTCAGCGCCGAGGACGCGCTCGCGCAGGCGCAGCTCGCCCATCTGCAGGCGCTGGTCGGCCTGTACAACGCGCTGGGCGGCGGCTGGAACGGCGCGCGGGAACATTGAGCAGAGGCATTGAGATGCAGGACCTTTCGAGGCATTCGTCGTGAGAATTCCGCTGCAGATGAGCCGCACGCGGCTCGTGATGGGCGCGGCGGGCATCGCCGCCGTGGTGCTCTTCGCCTGGCTGCTGGCGCCTGCGCACGCGCGCTCGGCCCACCAGGAGGCATCACCCGCGATCGAGGTCAGCACCGCGCCGGTCGTGCCGCGCAACGTGCCGATCTATCTCGAGGGGCTCGGCACCGTGCAGGCGTTCTATACCGTCAAAGTGACGGCGCAGGTGAACGGGCAGCTCACCAAGGTGGCCTTCGTGGAGGGCCAGCAGGTCAAGCGCGGACAGCTCCTGGCGCAGATCGATCCGCGCCCCTATCAGGCCGCTCTCGATGGGGCGCGTGCCGCGCTGGCGAAGGACACCGCGCAGCTCGCCGACGCGCGCAAGGACCTTGCGCGCTACGTCTACCTCGAGCCGAAGAAGCTCGCGAGTCAACAGCAGGTCGACACCCAGCGCGCCCTGGTCGCACAGCTCAAAGCGCAGACCGAAGCCGACCAGGCCGCCATCGAGAGCGCCGCGACCGAGCTCAGCTACACCCGGATCACCTCGCCCATCAATGGGCGCACGGGCATTCGCCTGGTCGATCCGGGCAACATCGTCCACTCGACCGATACGACCGGCATCGTCGTCCTGACCCAGCTGCAGCCGATCACCGCGATCTTCACCCTGCCCGAGGACACGTTCGAGGCCGTGGCCGGCGCCATGGCGAAGGGGCCGGTCGACGTCCTCGCCACCTCCCAGGAAGGCGACGGCAGCGTGCTCGATCAGGGCACCGTCAAGCTGATCGACAATCAGATCGATCAGACGACCGGCACCATCCGCCTGAAGGCGGTCTTCCCCAATACCGGGCTCAAGCTCTGGCCCGGGCAGTTCGTCAACGTGCGCCTGCGCGAGCGCACGGATGAGAACGCCCTCACGGTGCCTGCCGCGGCGCTGCAGCGGGGACCGGACGGGATGTTCGTCTTTGTCGTGCAGCCCGACTCGACCGTGGCCATGCAGCCGGTCGAGGTCGCCAACAACAGCGAGAGCCTCGCGATCGTCACCAAGGGCCTGAGGGCAGGCCAGAGGGTGGTGACGACCAACCTGTTCAGGCTGCAGCCCGGGACACGCGTGCGGGTGCTCGCGCCGAGCCCGGCGAATGCCGCCGCTGCGAGCGCCGCCCGGACCGAGGCCCCGCGGCATCAAGCGTCATGAGCATCTCCGCGCCCTTCATCCGCAGGCCTGTCGCCACCTCGCTCCTGATGGCGGGGATCCTCCTCCTCGGGATCGTCGCCTTTCCGATGCTGCCGGTGGCGCCGCTGCCGCAGGTCGACTTCCCGACCATCCTGGTGAGCGCCAGCCTGCCCGGCGCGAGTCCCGAGACCATGGCTTCCGCGGTGGCCACGCCGATCGAGTACCAGATCATGGAGATCCCCGGGGTGACGCAGCTCACCTCGCAGAGCGTGCTCGGATCCACGCAGATCACCGTGCAGTTCGATCTCGATCGCAACATCGACGCCGCCGCGCAGGACATTCAGGCCGCCATCGATGCGGCCGCCGGCCAGCTGCCGAAGAACCTGCCGAGCCCGCCCTCCTATCGCAAGGAGAATCCGGCCGACTCGCCGATCCTCATCTATGCGGTGCACTCGGACACGCTGCCGCTGACCACCGTGGACGATTACGCGGAGAACATCCTGGTCCAGCAGATGTCGCGGGTTCAGGGCGTGGGACAGGTCGCGATCGGCGGCCAGCAGAAGCCCGCCATCCGCGTCCAGGTCGATCCCGCGAAGATGGCCAACATGGGCATTCAGCTCACGGACGTCGAGAGCGTCATCCAGACGGCGACCGTCGATGCGCCCAAGGGCTCCATCAGTGGAACCCTGCACAGCTTTGCGATCTACGACAACGATCAGCTCGTCAGCGCCAAGCCATGGAACGACATCGTGGTCGCCTACCGCAACGGAGCGCCGGTCCGCATACGGGACATCGGGCGCGCGATCCGCGGGCCGGAGAACACGCAGATGTCGGCTTACCAGAACGGCAAGCCGGGCGTGATCCTGATGGTCTTCAAGCAGCCGGGCGCCAACGTGATCGATACCGTCCGGCGCGTGAAGGAGATCCTGCCACAGGCGATGGCATCGGTCCCGCCGGGGATCAAGGTCGACCTCATCAATGACCGCACCATAACCATCAACGCATCCGTACACGACGTCGAATACACGTTGATGATTACCGTGTCACTCGTCGTGATGGTGATCTTTCTCTTCCTGCGAAACGTGTGGGCCACCATCATCCCCGGCGTGACGGTGCCGCTAGCGCTCCTCGGCACGTGCGCGATGATGTACGTGCTGGGGTACAGCCTCGACAACCTGTCGCTGATGGGCCTGACGATCGCCGTCGGGTTCGTGGTCGACGATGCCATCGTGATGCTCGAGAACATCTACCGGCACATCGAGGCGGGAATGTCGCCGCTGCAGGCGGCCCTGAAGGGAGCGGGGGAGATCGGCTTCACGATCATGTCGATCAGTCTCTCCCTGATCGCCGTGTTCATCCCCCTGCTGCTCATGGGCGGGATCGTCGGGCGCCTGTTCCGCGAGTTCGCCATCACGGTCACTCTGACCATCGTGGTCTCCGCCTTCGTCGCGCTCACGCTGTCGCCGATGATGTGCTCGCTCTTCCTGCGCGACGAGCGCCACATCCGCCATGGGCGGCTCTACGCGGCGAGCGAGCGCGTCTTCGACAAGTCGCTCGCGCTCTACGAGCGCGGCCTCGATTTCGTGCTGCGCCATCAGCCCGAGACGCTGCTGGTCTTCGTCGCGACCATCGCGCTCGCAGGCATCCTTTACGTCGTCGAGCCCAAAGGCTTCTTCCCGCAGGAGGACACGAGCCTGATCAAGGGCATCACCGACGCTTCCCAGGACATCTCCTTCGATCAGATGAACCGCAAGGCCCAGCAACTGATGAAGGTGGTGTCCAAGGACCCCGACGTCGCCTCCTCGATGGTGTTCCTCGGGGGCGGCCACCCGATCAACAACGGCTTCACCATGATCAGCCTGAAGCCGCGCGATCAGCGCCAGGCGAACGCCGATCAGATCATCCGCCGGCTGCGCAAGGCGATCGCCAAGGTGCCGGGTGCGACGATCTACCTGCAGTCCGCTCAGGACGTGAACGTCGGCGGACGGACCTCGCGCACCCAGTACCAGTACACGCTGCAGGACGTGGATCTCGATGAGCTGAGCCAGTGGGCGCCGAAGATGCTGGCGGCCATGAAGAAGCTCCCCCAGCTCTCCGACGTGGCCACGGACCAGCAGACCAACAGTACCCAGTTGAAGGTCGATATCGATCGCGATCAGGCTTCCCGCTTCGGCATCCCGATCTCGACGATCGATGAGACGCTCTACGATGCCTTCGGGCAGAACGAGGTGACGCAGTACTTCACCCAGCTCAACGCCTACCACGTCATCCTGGAGATCCCGCCGAAGCTGCAGCAGGACCCCGACACCCTGCACCTGCTCTACATCCGCTCACCGCTGACCGGGCAGATGGTGCCGCTCTCGACGCTGGTGAAATTCGACACCCATCACGCGACCGTCCTCTCGATCAATCACCAGAACCAGTTCCCCTGCGTGACGCTGTCGTTCAATCTGGCCCCCGGCTACGCGCTCGGGCAGGCGGTCGACGCCATCCAGGATGCAGCCGACGCCCTGCACCTGCCGGCGACGATCACTGCCACCTTCCAGGGCACGGCCCAGGCCTTCCAGGCCTCCCTCGCCAGTGAGCCCTACCTGATCCTCGCCGCCATCGTGGTCGTGTACATTATTCTCGGCATGCTGTACGAGAGCTACGTCCACCCGCTCACGATTCTCTCGACGCTGCCGTCGGCAGGCGTGGGGGCGTTGCTCATGCTGATGGCGTTCCATTTCGACCTCTCGATCATCGCCCTGGTCGGCATCATCCTCCTCATCGGCATCGTCAAGAAAAACGGCATCATGATGGTGGACTTCGCGATCCAGGCGGAGCGCGAGGAGCACCTGCCGCCGGTCGCATCGATCCGCAAGGCGTGCGTGCTGCGCTTTCGGCCCATCATGATGACGACCATGTCGGCGCTGCTGGGCGCCCTGCCCCTGGCGCTGGGGCACGGCACGGGCTCGGAGCTGCGCCAGCCGCTCGGCTACTGCATGGTGGGCGGACTCCTCCTCAGTCAGACGCTCACCCTCTTCACGACACCGGTGATCTACCTCTACCTCGATCGGCTGAACAACCGGCTGACGGCGTGGTGGGGACGAGCGCACCACGAGGAAGAAGCCGATGTCATCACGGTGCCGTCGCACCCGGTCGAGCAGTCATGAAGATCCTCGTCGTCGAGGACAACGAGCGGATGGCGCGGTTCGTCACCAAGGGGCTGCAGGAGGCCGGCCATACCACCGATCATGCCGGTACCGGCCGCGACGGCCTCTTCCTCGCCGTCAGCGAGCGGTATGACGTCATCATCATGGACCGCATGCTGCCGGGCAACATCGACGGGCTCGCCATCGTCGATGCGCTGCGCAAGGCGGACAATCACGTCCCCGTCCTCATCCTGAGTGCGCTCGGCGAGGTCGACGAGCGCATCAAGGGTCTGCGCGCGGGCGGAGACGACTATCTCGCCAAGCCGTTCGCATTCGGTGAGCTGCTGGCACGCATCGATGTCCTCAGCCGGCGCCGGCCGCAGGATGCGGCGCAGGTCGTGCTCGAGGTGGGCGATCTGCGCATCGACCTGCTGGCGCGCAAGGTGTGGCGCGGCCCGCGGGCCATCCAGCTGCAGCCGCGGGAATTCAAGCTGCTCGAGTACCTGGTGCGCCATGCCGGGCAGGTCGTCACGCGAACCATGCTGCTCGAGAACGTCTGGGACTATCATTTCGACCCGGAATCCAATGTCGTCGACGTGCACATCAGCAAGCTCAGGCAGAAGATCGAGGCGGAATCCGAGCCGCAGCTGCTGCGGACGGTCCGTAACGCCGGCTACATGATCAGCGCCGAGCCGCCGCCGGGCGCCGGTTGAGTCATGGCCCGGGTCATCCGCTCCTCCGCCACCACCCTTGCGATCGGGTACGTCCTCCTCGCCTCCACCGCGCTCGTCCTCTTCGCCGCGCCGCTGCGCTATGCGTGGCAGGCGACCATCGAAGACTTCCGCTTCGAGCTGTTGCAGGAGGACTCCCAGCGCCTGGCGCACGTTTTTGACCTGCGCGGTCCGGGGGCGCTCGCCGGCTTCATCGACGAGCGCGTCAGCCTGCAGATCGCCGGCGAGCGGATGCTGCTGTTCGTGAATCCCGCCGGCCGGCGCCTCGCCGGCAACATCCCCGCCTGGCCGCGCAGCATCCCCACCCGCGCCGGCAGCTACACCCTGCCCTTCACTCTCGATGGCCGCACGAAGATGGTCGCCATGGTGCTGACCGCGCTGCCCGGCGGCTATCGCCTCCTGGTCGGACGCAACGTGGATCGCTTCGTGCCCATCGAGCGGCGCTTCTGGTACGGCCTCGCCGCCGCGGTGGCGGTGCTGAGCGTCGCGGGGCTCATCGGTGCCCTCCTCATCCGCCGGGCGCTGCTCGCACGCATTCACGGCATCCAGCAGACCGTCGCCGCGATCATGCGCGGAGATCTGAGCCATCGACTCAAGGTCCGCTCGAGCGGCGACGAGCTCGACACGCTGGCGCAGACGATCAACCGCCTGCTCGAGCAGATCGAGCAGCTCGTGCACGGCATCGCCAATGTCTCGAACTCCATCGCGCACGATCTGCGCACGCCGCTCGCCGAGCTGCGCTCGCGCCTCGAGGAGCTCGCCCTCACCCGCCCGCCCGCCGAGCAGGCCTTCGCGGAGATCGATGCCGCGGTCACGGATGTCGACGGCGTGATCCGTATCTTCAACGCCCTGCTGCGGCTCGCCGAGATCGACGCCGGCCTGCGCCGCTCCAACTTCGTGGCGACCGACATCGCCGAGCTCGCCGCCAAGGCGGTCGAGTTCTATCTTCCGGCCGCGGAGCTCAAGGGGCACACGCTCGCCTTTCGCGACGGCGGCCCGGCATGGGCCCGCTGCGATCCGGTGCTGCTCGCGCAGGCGATCAACAACCTCGTCGACAACTCGCTCAAGTTCGTCGCCGCCGGGGGCCACATCGACGTCGAGGTGACGCGCGCCGGCGACGACGCGATCGCCGTCGTCGTGGCCGACGATGGCCCGGGCATCCCCGAAGCGGACCGGCCGAAGGCGGCGCAGCGCTTCTTCCGCGGCGACGCCAGCCGCGGCACGCCGGGGGTCGGGCTCGGGCTCGCCCTGGTCGAGGCCATCGCCAAGCTCCACGGCGGCTCGCTCGCCTTGAGCGACAATCACCCCGGGCTGCGCGCCCGGATGCTCATCGAGCGCGGCGTCGCCTCCGCGCCGGAGGCGGCCGCCGCGCTCGAAGCGGCTCAATAATGGAACCGGTACCGCAGCTCGGCGTAGATCTGGAACGGATCGTTCCAGTGCAGGCCGCCGAAGGTCAGGCTGTTGTCGGTGAGCAGATGCTTGTTGGTGATGTTGAGCGCCGTGATCGAGGCCTGCAGGTCGGGGGTGAAGTTGCGGCCCACGGTCAGGTCGAGCAGCGAGTAGCTCGGCAGATGGCTCGAGGGCCCCTCGCCGTTGGACAGGCCCGAGTTCACCGACAGGTTGCTGCCGACGAAGAAGCGCTCGGGCAGATCGACGTCGTATCCGAGATTCAGCGTGTTGCGCTGGTCGTGGTCGAGGGCGACGTACGTGGGGCCGCATTCCGTGCCGGCCACCACCAGGCCGCCGGTGATCGAGCCGAAGCAGTCCGCCGTCTGGTTGGAGTAGGCGAGGTGCACGTGGCCGTGCCCCCACAGGGACGGTGAGCGCACCGTGAGCTCACGCCCCTCGATGAGCGCCCCCTGGTCGGTGATCGGCAGGAAGATGTCGGAATTGCCGATCGGGTTGTGGTCGAAGAAGTTCTGCGACTGGGTGACGAAGTAGTCCGCCCCGATGCTCCAGCCCTTCAGCGGGATCGTGACCCCGAACTGCCGCTCCCGGTCGCGCTCGCCGCGCAGCGGCAGGAATTGGGTGCCTTGCACGCCGGCGCTGCTGCTCAGGCTGGCGCCGCTGATGAAGGCGCCCGAAAGGGTCTCGAGCGGCGGCGCCTGGTAGTACTTGCCCCAGAAGGCGCTCAGCACCCAGTGCACATGCGGCAGCTCCACGGTCGCACCGTACCGTGGATCGGTCGCGTTCTCGGTGATCACGCCCTGGAAGTGGGTCTGGCGCACCCCGGCCGAGAGGTGCAACCAGTCCGTGGGCTCATACGTGTCCTGCACCCAGGCGGCCACCAGGTTGCCGGTCGGGCTCTCGAGCTCCGTGAGCGGCGGGGAGCTGCCGTCGTTGAACGTCAGGTTGAAATCGGCCTGATCCTGCTGCGCAAAGCCGTAGACGCCGACGTCCACGTGATTGCGGCTGAGGTTCATGCGCAGGTTCTCTTC
>JASHVV010000402.1 GCA_030044385.1 Gammaproteobacteria bacterium | reverse complement strand
GGCAGCGCGTTCGCCGGCATCTCGGCCGATACGGTCTTCTACAACACGATCCTCGGCCTCGTCATGTGGCTCGGCCGGTACTGGCCGATCATCGCCGTGCTCGCGATCGCGGGCTCGCTCGCGGCTAAGAAGCGCATTCCGGTCACCGCCGGCACCATGCCGACGCACGGACCGACGTTCGTCATCCTGCTCATCGGTACGGTCCTGCTCGTCGGTGCGCTCACCTTCGTGCCCGCGATCGCGTTAGGCCCGGTCGTCGAGCATCTGATCCTCTGGGGACGTTGACATGTCAAGGGGCAAGCTCTCCATGTTCGACCGGTCGCTGCTCTGGCCGGCGATCCTCGATTCGCTGCGCAAGCTGGATCCGCGCGTGCAGTGGCGCAACCCGGTGATGTTCGTCGTCTACATCGGCAGCATCCTCACCACCGCGCTCTGGCTCCAGGCGCTCGCGGGTCACGGCGAGGCGCCGCCCTGGTTCATCCTGAGCGTTGCCATCTGGCTGTGGTTCACGGTGCTGTTCGCCAACTTCGCCGAGGCGCTGGCGGAAGGCCGCAGCAAGGCGCAGGCGGCGAGCCTCAAGGGCCTGAAGCAGGCCGTGCAGGCCAAGCGGCTGGCCGATCCCGCGGACCACGTGCGCATCACGCGCGTGCGGGCCGACCAGCTCCGCAAGGGCGAGACGGTGCTGGTCGAAGCGGGCGATTACATCCCCGGCGACGGCGAGGTCATCGAGGGCGCCGCCTCCGTCGACGAGAGCGCGATCACCGGCGAGTCCGCTCCGGTCATCCGCGAGTCGGGCGGCGATTTCTCCTCCGTCACCGGCGGCACCCGCGTGCTCTCCGATTGGATCGTGGTGCGCATCACCGCCAACCCCGGCGAGACTTTCATCGACCGCATGATCGCCATGGTCGAGAGCGCCAAGCGGCAGAAGACCCCGAACGAGATCGCGCTGACCATCCTGCTCGTGGCGCTGACGCTCGTGTTCCTCTTCGCGACGGCGACGCTGCTGCCGTACTCGCTTTACAGCGTCACAGCGACCAAGCTCGGCACGCCCGTGACGATCACGGCGCTCATCGCGCTGCTCGTGTGCCTCATTCCGACCACTATCGGCGGATTACTCTCCGCGATCGGCGTCGCCGGCATGAGCCGCATGATGCAGGCCAACGTGATCGCGATGTCGGGCCGGGCAGTCGAGGCGGCGGGCGATGTCGATGTGCTGCTGCTCGACAAGACCGGCACCATCACGCTCGGCAACCGCCAGGCCGCGGCGTTCCTGCCCGCCGCGGGCGTGACGGAGGAGGAGCTGGCCGACGCCGCGCAGCTCGCCTCGCTCGCCGACGAGACGCCCGAGGGGCGCAGCATCGTGGTGCTCGCCAAGCAGCGCTTCAGGCTGCGCGAGCGCGATCTCACAGCGCTGCACGGGACCTTCGTGCCGTTCTCCGCCCACACTCGCATGAGCGGCGTCGACATCGGCGACCGCAAGGTCCGCAAGGGCGCTGCCGACGCCATCCAGAAGCACGTCGAGTCTCTCGGTCAGGTTTTTCCCAAGGCCGTGCTCACCACCGTGCAGGAAGTGGCGCGCCGCGGCAGCACGCCGCTGCTCGTCAGCGACGGTCCCCGCGTCCTCGGCGTGATCGAGCTGAAGGACATCGTCAAGGGCGGCATCAAGGAGCGCTTCGGCGAGCTGCGCCGCATGGGCATCAAGACCATCATGATCACCGGCGACAACCCGCTCACCGCCGCGGCCATCGCCGCCGAGGCGGGGGTCGACGATTTCCTCGCGGAAGCGACGCCCGAGGCCAAACTGAGTCTCATCCGCAGCCACCAGGGGCAGGGGCGGCTCGTGGCCATGACCGGTGACGGCACCAACGACGCGCCGGCCCTCGCCCAGGCGGACGTGGCGGTCGCCATGAATACCGGCACTCAGGCGGCCAAGGAAGCCGGCAACATGGTCGATCTCGACTCCAACCCGACCAAGCTCATCGAGGTCGTCGAGACCGGCAAGCAGATGCTGATGACGCGCGGCTCGCTGACCACCTTCAGCATCGCCAACGATGTCGCCAAGTACTTCGCGATCATTCCGGCGGCCTTCGCCACCACCTACCCGCAGCTCGACGCACTCAACGTGATGGGGCTCACCAGTCCGTTCTCGGCGATCCTGTCGGCCGTGATCTTCAATGCGCTCATCATCGTCGTCCTGATCCCGCTCGCCCTCAAAGGTGTGCGTTACCGTCCGCTGGGCGCCTCTCTACTGCTGCGGCGCAATCTTCTCATCTATGGCCTCGGCGGCATCCTGGTGCCCTTCGCCGGCATCAAGCTGATCGACATGCTGCTCGCGGCCGTGCACCTGGTCTGAAGAGACGACGCCCATGAATGAATCACCCGCGAGCAACTCCGTTCTGCGCCCTGCGATCGTGCTGCTCATCGCCCTGACCGTCATCACCGGCATTGCCTACCCGCTGGTCGTCACCGGTGTGGCCAAGGTCCTGTTCCCCGGGCAGGCGGCCGGGAGCCTCATCGCCAAGAACGGCAAGTGGGTCGGGTCGCGGCTGATCGGCCAGCCTTTCAGCGATCCCAAGTACTTCTGGAGCCGCCCCTCGGCCACCGCCCCGCAACCCTACAACGGCCTCTCCTCCGGCGGCTCGAACCTGGGACCCCTCAACCCGGCACTGACGGATGCGGTCGAGGCGCGCATCGCCGCGCTGAAGGCGGCTGATCCGACCAATCAGGCCCCCGTCCCGGTGGACCTGGTCACGGCCTCCGGCAGCGGTCTCGACCCCGACATCAGCCTTGCCGCGGCCTACTATCAGGCGGGACGCATCGCGCGTGTCAGGCATCTGAGCCTGGACCGGGTGCGCGCATTGATCGCCGCCCACGCGCGCGGCAGGCTGCTCGGCGTCCTGGGCGAGCCTCGTGTCAACGTGCTCGAGTTGAACCTCGCGCTCGATAGCATGAAATAATGAGGGCATGAATTCGACGGCCGAAACCCGGCCCGATCCGGACCGGCTGCTCGCCCGGGTCAAGGCCGAGGAGGCCCGCGCCGCCCGCGGCCGGCTGCGGATCTTCTTCGGCTCCTCCGCCGGCGTCGGCAAGACCTACTCCATGTTGGAAGCGGCCCGTGCCGCCAGGGCGGCCGGAACCGACGTCGTCGTCGGATATCTCGAGCCGCACGGCCGGGTGGAGACCGAGCGGCTCGCGGAGGGCCTCGAGCGCCTGCCGCCGCTGCCGGTCGCGTATCGCGGCATCGTCCGGCAGGAGTTCAACCTCGACGCCGCGCTCGCCAGGCATCCCGCCATTCTCCTGGTGGACGAGCTCGCTCACTCCAACATCGCCGGCGGCGACCCGGTGCCGCGGCATCCCAAGCGCTGGCAGGATATCGACGAGCTGCTCGCCGCGGGCATCAATGTCTGGACGACGGTCAATGTCCAGCATCTCGAGAGCCTGAACGACCTCGTCTACCAGACGACGGGAGTGAGGCAGCGGGAGACCCTTCCCGACAAGGTGTTCGACGAAGCCGATGACATCGAGCTGATCGACCTGCCGCCCGATGACCTCATCGCGCGGCTCCGTGCCGGGAAGGTCTACATTGCCGACGAGGTGGCCACGGCCGTCGAGCGCTTCTTCCGCAAGCAGAATCTCATGGCGCTGCGGGAGATCGCGCTGCGCCGCGTCGCGGACCGCGTGGAAGCGGCCTCGCGCGCGCTGGCGCCGGAGCGCAACCGCGCCCGGATCGCCGGCGACCGGGTTCTCGTCGCCGTGGGCCCGGATGCGCAGGCGGAGCAGCTCGTCCGCGCCGGCAAGCGAATGGCGGATGCGCTCGATGCCCAGTGGACCGTCGTTTACGTCGAGACGCTACGCCTTCTGCGCCTGTCGGAAGCGGACCGGAACCGCAGGATCGCCGTGTTACGCCTGGCGGAGTCCCTGGGCGCGGAGACGGTGACGCTGGACGGTCCGTCTCCCGCCACGGCCTTGCTGGAGTACGTGCAAACGCGCCGCGCCACGCGCGTCATCGTTGGCGCACCCAAGCGGCGCGGCTGGCGCGCTTGGCTTCGTCCCTCGACGGCGACCCAGCTTCTGCACCAGGCGACCGGCTTCGATCTGGTGATCATCGCGCCGGCGGACAGCGTCGCGCGGCCACGGGCGAGCTCGGCGGGCGCCCCACAGCCGGAGGGCTATCGCAAGGCCATACGCTGGAACCGATACGGCTGGGCGGTCGGCCTGACTGCGGCCTGTACGCTGCTGGCGCTCGTGATGTATCCGCACTTCGAGCTCTCCAATCTGGCGATGGTCTATCTGCTCGGTGTCACCGTCGCGGGACTGAGGCTCGGGCGGGGGCCGTCGGCTCTGACGGCGGTGTTGAGCGTCGCTTCGTTCGATTTCTTCTGCGTGCCGCCGCGGTTCACGTTCGCGGTATCGGATGCCCAATATCTGGTCACGTTCGCTGCGATGCTGATCATTGCGCTGGTCATCGCAACGCTCACGGCGAACGTGCGGCAGCAAACGCGGGTCGCCGGCGCACGCGAGCGTCGCACGGCGACGCTTTACGCGATGAGCCGCGAGCTTGCCGTGACTCGCGGGATCGAGAACATGGCGCATGTCGCAGTGCAGCACGTCACGGAGGTCTTCCAGTGCAAGGCGGTCGTGCTGCTCCCTGACGCCAGCGGCAAGCTGCAGTACCCGCCCGGTGAGGCGCCGGAGAACGCCTTCCGGCACGCCGATCTTGCCGTCGCCCAGTGGGTGGCCGACCACGGCCGGCGTGCCGGGCTCGGCTCCGATACCCTCCCGGCGGCGCCCGCACTCTACGTCCCGCTCGGCGATGAGTTGCGCACGGCGGGGGTGCTCGCCGTGCTGCCCAACAATCCGCGCCGCGTGCTGCTGCCGGAGCAGAGTCATCTGCTCGACACTTTCGCGGGTCAGATCGGGTTCGCGCTCGAGCGCGCCCGTCTCGCAGAGGTTGCGGAAGCCTCCAGCCTCGCGGTGGAGCGGGAGAGCCTGCGCAACACGCTGCTCGCATCGATCTCGCACGATCTGCGCACGCCTCTGGCCGTGATGGCGGGAGCCGCCAGCACGCTTGCCGACCGGGGCCCGACGCTCACGGAGGAGAGCCAGGCCGAGCTGGCCCGCGCCATCGAGATCAAGGCCCGCGAGATGTCGGATCTCGTTTCCAATGTGCTCGACCTGATGCGCTTTCAGTCCGGCCAGGTGGTGCTGCGGCGGGATTGGCAGGCGCTCGAGGACCTGGTGGGCGCGGCGCTCGAACGGCTGCGAGAGCGGCTGCCGGACCATCCGGTGGAGCTGCGCCTGCCTGCAGACCTGCCGCCGGTCCATGTCGACGCCGGCCTCGTCGTGCAGGTCTTCAGCAACCTGTTCGACAACATCGCCAAGTACACACCCTCCGGAACCCGCTCCTGGGTGTCGGCGACCCTCGATGGAGGCTCCGTGCGCGTCGTCGTGGAGGACGAGGGTCCCGGATTCCCGGTGGGCGATCCGGCGAAGCTCTTCGACAAGTTCCAGCGCGGCAACGGCGAAGGGATCGTGGTGGGCGCCGGCCTGGGGCTGACGATCTGCCGCGCGATCGTGCGTGCGCATGGCGGCGAGATCGAGGCCAGCCGCCGCGATGGCCAGGGCGCCAACAGGGGAGCACGGTTCGAATTCACGTTGCCGGCGAAGGAGCCGCCGGCATGACGGAGGCGATGCATCAGGTCCTCGTCATCGAGGACGAGCCCGCCATCCGCAATGTGCTCAAGGTGCTGCTCGAGGCGGAGCGCTATCGGGTCATCGAGGCCGACACGGCGCTGCGCGCCGAGATCGAGACCCGCAGCCACAAGCCCGACCTGTTGCTCATCGATCTCGGACTCCCCGACGGCGACGGGCTGACGGTGATCCGCAGAGTGCGTGCCTGGTCTCCCGTCCCGATCGTCGTCCTCTCGGCCCGTACGATGGAGGAGCAGAAGATCGCCGCGCTCGATGCGGGCGCCGATGACTACGTCACCAAGCCTTTCAGCGCTCCTGAGCTGCTCGCTCGCGTCCGCGCCGCACTGCGCCGCAACGCTCGCGGCGCGGAGCAGACTTCCGCTCTGAAGCTCGGTGATGCTCGTCTCGATCTCGGCAAGCGCGAGGCCCATGGGCCGGCGGGCGAGCTCCATCTGACGCCGCTCGAGTACCGCGTGGTCGAATGCCTCGCCCGCCACCTGGGCTCGATCGTGATGCAGAATCAGCTCATTCGCGAGGTCTGGGGCCCGGATCGGCAGGATGATTCCCGCAGCCTGCGGGTCTGCATCAAGAATCTGCGCGGCAAGCTGGAGCCCGATCCTCACAAGCCGCGGTATCTGGTCACCGAGGCCGGCCTCGGCTATCGCCTGCGGGCGGACGAGGACGGCTGAGAGCGAATCCCGGCTCTCATGCCGCGAACAGCGAGCTCGGCAGCGCAGAGTCGATGCCGATGTTCTCCCTGGCTTCGACCGACTCGCCCTGCTCGAATCGAGTCACCAGCCTGCGGATGAGGTACGAATCCTGCTCGATCCAGAGCTCCTGCCGTCTGCCGCCTTTGGGTGCTTGCGCCGTGATCGAATAACAGGACTGTCCGTCAATGACGACGTCGTCGCCCCGGCGTGCATCCACCAGGTCGAGCAGGCCCGAGCCTTGAACTTCCGGCAGCAACAGTCGGCCGATCGTATGCGCCGACCCCGATGAGATCCCGGTCGCTCGGGCGACGGCTGCCTCGAGGCTGAGCGGAGATTTCCGCGCTACCGTCCCGTCGGGTCTCTTCGCTACCGAGTAGCCGACCGTTCCGTCGTGTCCGGCGGCGTGCTCGGTCACGAGATGACCCAATGGAGGATGGGGGTGCGGGGTGAAGAAGGTAAAGCGGAAGAACGACGGCCGCTGATACAACGTGGAAAAGGTAATGCGACGCACCATCCCGGTCGCCGCAATCCGCGTCGCCACCTCGCCAGTATCCGAGTACGAGCCGAGCGCCGCGTATCTTTCCACGACCGCGCGAAGAACGTCTCGAGCATCTGGATCGGCTGTCATCCGCATGCTCTTCCACGGAATTCCGGACAATTA
This sequence comes from Gammaproteobacteria bacterium, assembly GCA_030044385.1. Classification (GTDB taxonomy): domain Bacteria; phylum Pseudomonadota; class Gammaproteobacteria; order Steroidobacterales; family Steroidobacteraceae; genus 13-2-20CM-66-19. Next base: position 5,117 of record JASHVV010000402.1, on the reverse strand, counting down.
TCGGTCATGGCCGTCGGGACACGCAACCCGGGACGGGCTGGCGCGCACAGAGTGCCGAAAGCGCGGGGAGCGCGACGCCGTATCCCACAAAATCGAGTCTTGTGGGATACGCGGGCGAAACGCGCTATGCTTCGTATCCCACAGAAGTGATTTCGGTGGGATACGGCCATGCCTGCCCTTACCGCAGCCCACGAGCGGGCGCTGACCCTGCTCTTCTCCGAGCTCCAGAGTGCCGCCGAACGGCAGGGCGAGGCATTTCTCGGCTCGCCCGGAGCCCTTGTTGCGCGCACCAACGAGACCGGCACCCAGTATTGGGTACATCGTTACTCGGACGCTGCCGGCAGACGCCGGGAAGTCTATCTGGGGAAGGCTGACGACTCCGCCGTCACCGCTCGTGTCACGGAGCTACGGGCGCGGATCGATGCCGCCACTTCCGCTATCGCCAGCGTCAGGCTCCTGGCACGCGCCGGCTTTGCTGCGGTGGATCGAAAAGCCTATGCGACTCTGGCGAGCCTGCACAATCACGGTGTATTCCGAGCGGGAGCTCTCCTGATCGGCTCTCACGCCTACGGCGCTTTGCTCAACGCACTGGGCGCGCGGGCTGTGGCTTACACGACGGAGGACGTCGACATTGCGCGGCGGGAGCAGCTTGCACTCTCCGGGCTGCCGCCTTTCATCGACATGCTGCGCGAGACGGGTCTCGAATTCTTCCCCGTCCCTGCACTCCACCGGCGTGCGCCATCCACGTCTTTCGCCGAGCGCGGCGGATCTCGCCTGCGCGTCGACCTCCTCGTTCCGTCGCCGGATGAAGACTATCCGGTCGTGCCGGTGCCGGAGCTCGGGGCACATGCCAAGGGACTGCCCTATCTCGCCTATCTGCTCGGCGCCTCGCAGGAAATCCCCGTGCTCAGCCCTCACGGCGTCGTCACGGTGCGCGTGCCTGCGCCGGAACGCTTCGCGGCCCACAAGCTCATCGTTTCTCAACTGAGGAGCACGGCCAGCGCCAAGCCCGAGAAGGACTTGAGACAAGCGGCCACCCTGATAGAGGCGTTGGCCGAGCGTTTCCCGGACGCCGTGAGCGAGGCGCTCGGCGCCCTTCCGAGGAGCGCGATCCGTTATGCGGTGCGTGCAGCCAAGGCACTCGAGCGTCATCTACCCCCATCGGCGGAGAGCGCCTGGGAAGAGTTGAAGTCGCTGCGGGCGAGATAACCTGGGAGTTGGCGTCCGGACAGGCCTGGACTATTGGGCAGTGGGTCAGTTTGGATTTCCGGCGGAAACGTCGTTCGAACTGGCGATGTTCCTCGCCTAAAGGAGCGCCATGCGGAAGTTGAACTTGACTCTATCCGAACGGCGGGGCACCCGATTCATCATCCGTTTTGTCCCGGTTCTCCTCCGCCTGCTCGACCCCTTGGTCAGGCGGCTTGATTTTGACGACGGGCATGAACCACGCCACGCCGAGCATGAGGGCACTGGCCGTCAGGCGGCTGCCAACGCTCCCCTTCCTGGCCCATCCTACGCCGCGGACAGCACCAAACACCAACAGGATCGATGCCAGGACTGCCACTGCAGCATGTAGGGCATTCTTCATCAGGGCACCCAATCGGCCGGTCGAAAATCGGAGTTTGGGGGCGGCTGCCGAGCAGTTCAAGAGGATCGAGACGGTATGGACCGAACCCTTACGAAGACCCGTATGGGGGTCATGGTCCATGATGGACCTCGCAGGCTATCCATCACCGAGCGTGACCCGAAGTCAGGTCAGCGAGACGACCAGTTTCGCCGAGTGGCTGCGCCAGTTGATGGGGATGATGAAGCAGCGCTGGCCGGGCTTCTGCGGGATCTCGGGCTTCTCGCCGGCGAGCACGCTCGGCACCGAGATGACGAAGTCGCGGCCGAAATCCCGGCGCGCATTGCCGGAGATCGTGTTGGCGACCTCGCCGACCAGGTCGCGCATGGTCTCGTGGCTGAAGTCGTTCTCCTGCATCTTCATCAGGAGCACCGTCAGCATCGCCCGCGGTGCGGTGAAGAACACGACTCCCTCGCGCTTCCCCGAGATGCTGATGATGCCGGTATAGTCGTGCACCGCCGGCGCTCCCTCCATGAGGTACGGCGAGCCGATGGTGGCCGGCTGCTGGGCCGCCACCTCGAAGTAGTTCGTCGTCCCCTCGACGAAAGTCTTCAGCTCCTCTTCCCGCAACATCAACGCGCTCTCCGCCTCTTCTTCAGGACACCAGCTCCGCGATCGCCTCGTTCAACTGCCGGTCGGTGAACGGCTTGTTGAGGAAGCCGTTCGCCCCGCGCTCCATGGCCTCGACCGCGGTCGCCTTGTCCGCCAGCGCCGAGATCACCAGGATACGCACCGCCGGCTTCAATTTCACCAGCTTCGAAATGCATTCGATGCCGTCCATCTGCGGCATCGTCAGGTCCATCGTGACCACGTCCGGGTCGGTCTTGTGGAACAGCTCCAGCGCCTCGAGCCCGTTGCCGGCCGTGCCGACCACCTGCAGCTCCTCGAACTGCTGCGAGCGCTCGATCCGCCGCCGCATGATGTTCGAGTCATCCACGATGAGAAGCTTGAGCGACCGCCGCCCGCCCGCCCCATTGCCTTGGCTTGCGCTCATCCGCGCTTCCTCAGGCGACCGCCGAGCTCGCCGCTTCGGCGGCGGGCAGCGAGATCTTGAAGCGCGTGAAGCGGCCCGGGTTCGTGCTCACGCCGATTTTGCCGCCAAGGCCGTACACCGTGCGTGCTACGACGTCCATTCCAACGCCTCTTCCAGCGTCCATGGTGACCCCTTCCTGCGTCGAGAACCCCGGACGGAAGATGAGGGCCATGGCCGTGCGAGTGTCCATCGAAGCGGCTTCCTCCGCAGTGATGATGTTCTTGCGCACGGCCGCATCCTTCAACATCTGCGGCGAGATGCCGGCGCCGTCGTCCTCGAATACCAGCTCGTATCCATCGCCGGAGCGGCGGAAGTCCACGCGTACGGCGCCGACGTCCGACTTCGCCAGGGCGCGCCGCGTCTCGCTCGGCTCGATGCCGTGGACAGCGGAATTGCGCAGCATCTGGATCACACAATCCTTCACTGTCGCGGCATAGGCGGCCGGCACCTCGGCCAGTCCCGAGAGGCTCAGCTTGAAGGCCTTGTGGTGATCCTTTGCCAGCTTTTCGGCGAGCGCCTGCAGCGTGGGCGAGATGTCTTCGCCGCGGCCGCCGGCTTTGGGCTTCGCGGTCGGGCGAGCGCTGCCTTGCGCCTCGCCCGCGCCGGGCTTCATCGTGGTGAGCCGCGTGGCCATTTCCCGCACGCCGCGCAGGTGCGCCAGCAGGTCGTCGAGTTTCAGCACCATCGGCAGGAAGTCGTTGCCGGAGAGCTCCGCCCGCTTCTTCAGCTCGCTCACCATGTCCTCGAGGTGATGCACCCGGTGGGCGATGCTCATCAGGTTCAGGGCCGAAGCCTCGCCCTTGATCGAGTGCAGCTCCCGGAAGAGGCCGCCCAGCTTCTTGCGGAATTCCGCATCGGTGCGCGCCGGCTCCTTCAGGATCGCATTGATGAGCTGCAGCCCCGTCTCCGTGGTGTCGAGGAAGGAGCCGAGCTGCAGCGGATCGACGTGCAGCATGCCGACCATCATGTCGACCTGCGCGTTCGCATTCTCCTGCGCCTCCTGCAGCTCCTTCGCGAGCAGCACGCTGGAGGTGATGTCGCTCACGGCGCACAGCACGTGCTTGACGCTCCCCTTGGGACTGAGCACGCGGTGGAAGTCGAACTGCAGGTAGCGGGTCTCCTTGCCGCCGCGGCCGTTGTCCATGCTGATCTCGAGCTGCCCCAGCGGGTTGATGCTCTTCATCAGGTTCTCGTGCGCCCGATCGCCCCAGAGCAGCTTGATGTACTTCACCGCGGTCGCCAGCGTGGCGGGCGGCACGCGATCCTCGAGCAGCTTCTCGAACGTCAGGCCGGCGAAGTCGTTGCGGCCGAAGATGTGCGCCAGCGCTTCCGACCAGACGGAGCCGATCTTGTAGTCGGCATCGAGCAGGAAGAAGCCTTCGCGCACGGTCTTGAGGATGTCGCGGGTCTGTTCCTGCGCCTCACGCGCGGTGCGCGCGTGCCTGGCGCGGGTGAGCTGCAGGTATGCGGCGGCTGCGGCCAGCACCAGTGCCGCGAGCACACCGCCGGAGAGCAGCTCGCGCAGTCGCGCCGCGGCGCTCGAGGTCTGCCCCACGAGCGAGCGGGTCACCACGGTGAGCAGCCCGTGCAGCTGGTCGACGTTCTGCTTCGCGAGCAGCTGCGCCTGGCGCACGTTGTTGTAGTACATCTTGCCGCTGTCGGACAGCGAGCTGCCGGAATCCGTATCGACGTAAGGCTCGCCGGAGAAGGCCATGACCGGATCGAGCACCGGGCTGTACGCCTGCCACATCTGCAGCGCCTGCTGCAGCTGCGGCGATTGCGCGCTGCCGTCCTTCGCCAGCTGTTGGATGTCGCTGTTGAATCGGTCCACCGTGCCCGCGAGCTCCGCGTGCGCCTGTCCCGTGTATTCCCGCGTCTCCAGCCGCTCGCGCAGGGCGATCAGCTGCTGGGCGAGGACGCCGGGGTAGGTCTGCAGCTCGCTCGCGGTCTGCAGCGTCGTGATGCTGGAGCGAATCTGTGTGGCCAGCCTGAAGCCCGCGAGCAGGGCGAGCCCCATGATCAGGGCGAGGGCGGTGCCCGCGCCGGCCGTGATCAGCCGGCGGTTGCGATCTGCGCCTGCGACATTCATATGGGTTTCCGTGGTAGGTTTAGTTCGGCAGCACGAAGCGGATGAGGGTGCGCACGGGCACCGCCACCGGCTGGCCGTTGTATTGAGCGGGCCGATAACGCCACCGCCTGATGGCGTCGATCGCCGCGTTGTCGAACACACCGGGCGGGGTCGACTGCGTCACCTTGATGTCTCTGGTGTGCCCCTTCTGGTCGACCACGTACTGCACGACCACGCTGCCGCTCACCCGATCGTTCAGCGCCCGATCCGGATACTCCGGCGGCGCGTATCGCGTGCGCTGCAGCTGGGCGGCGAGCGCCGCCAGGTCCGGTCCGGCGGCCCGGGCGGGCGCCGACTGCGAGGCGGAGCCCATGCGCTGCACGGCCGTTACC
>JASHVV010000053.1 GCA_030044385.1 Gammaproteobacteria bacterium | reverse complement strand
GGGTGCCCACGCGGTCGGCCAGCCAGCCGCTCGCCGGAATGCACACGGCCGCCGCGAGCGCGTAGGCGGTGATGCCTTCGCTCATGCGGCTCGCGGTGGTCGCAAAGCTCTGCGCCATCGCGGGCAGCGCCGTCACGATGATCGTGCCGTCGAGGTTCTGCATGAACTGTGCGCAGGCGACGATGAGCGCAATCCGCATGGGGGGCCGCGCCATCGCGGCCCTGAGCTCACGGAGGGGGGACATCCCGTCGCGTCAGTGCGGCGCGCCGCTCGCGGCGCCATCGATCTCGGAGGCCATGCTGTCGGCGAGCTGGCCGAGGAGCGAGCTCATGGCGGCCGCCTCGCCTTGCGCCGAGGGCGCGGCGGGCGCGGTGAGGTGCACGGACCGGCTGAGGACGGGGTTGGATTGCGTGCCCTCGAGCAGCGTCCAGTCCGCATCGAGCACGACCTCGCCCCCGGCTTGCGGCTGAAACGTCAGGATGTCGACCACGAGCCCGCGGGCGCCGGCGGGCGCGGGCGACTCGGGGGCGATCACCTCGCCGGCGGGCAGGCGGCTCTGCAGGTTCTGAGTCAACACGCGGCGGATCGTCTCGCCGAGATCTCCCGCCCACCGGTCCTGAGAGGAGATCTCGAGCTGGTTGCCGCTCTCGCCGCGCACCATCGAGTCGCGGTCGAGCGCCGGCGGAATGTGCACCGCATCGACCTTCACCGGCGCGCCGGTGTCGGCGGCGCCCGCCGGCGCCGCAGGCGCGACGGAGTCCAGCGTGAAGAAGCGCGTTGCCGGGCTCGAGGCGCAGGCGGTCAGTGTCAGGGTCAGGAGCACGGGAATCAGGCGGTGGGTCATGGTGTCTTTCCTTCCTCGGGCTGCACGATAGCATCGCGCGGACGCATGTGGAATCGCCGCCCGCGCAGGCCCTACAATGCGGTCGGTTCGGCGCCTGGGAAAGGCCGGGGGAACTGATGCAACCGTATCTTCTCGCTCCGCACGTGTACCCGTGCATCAGCGGGCAACACGTGGTCCTGATGGACCTGGAGCGGGACAAGTACATCGCGGTCCTGCCGGCGCAGCGGCTGGCGGGCTGGGTGCGCGGTTGGCCCGTTGGCGCCGTGGAGGGTTCCAGCCTTCCTGACAACGCCGGCGGCGCTCCGGACGCTCTCGTCTCACAGATGCTCGCTCACGGCATGCTCGTGAGCGACCCGTACATCGGCAAGCCGGCGGTTCCCGTCGCGACCGTCCGCCCGCAACGGAGCCTGGTGGAGTTCGATCTCGACCTGCGCCCGCGGGCGAGCGCCGCCCAGTTGTGGCGGTTCGGCAGGAGCTGCCTGCGGGCACAGCTCGCGCTGAAGCTCCGTCCCATCCAGTCGATCGTCGAGACCGTGCGCGAGCGCAAGGCGCGGCGCGCGCCCGGCGGTCCGCAGGCCGCCGATCCGGTCCGCCTGCGCTCGCTCGTGACCGCGTTCGGGCGGCTGCGGCCGCTCTTCTACACGCTGCGCTCCGCCTGCCTGCTCGACTCGCTGACGCTGCTGCATTTCCTGAGCGCGGAAGACATCCATCCCGACTGGGTGTTTGGCGTCAAGACCGAGCCTTTCGACGCCCATTGTTGGCTGCAGCAGGGCGAGGTCCTGCTCAACGACGTACCGGACCGGGTGCGGCAGTACTCGCCCATCCTGGTCGTGTAGGACTGCATGTTCCGGTACGTGGCTTTCGTCTGGAACGACCAGGACCCCGCGGCCCGGGAGTCCGCGCACACCTTGCTGCAGCGCCAGGCCGCCGCGGGACAGGGGTGGCGCGTGGCGCTGCGCGGCGGGGGCGTGGAGGTGCGCTGCGCGCGTGCCGACGGCGACTCGTGCGCCGCATACCCGCTCGCCGAGAGCGATGGCGTCGTGCTGGGTAATCTCTTCGCGCGCTCGCCGGAAGGCGTCTCGACGGCGGCGCCGCGGGCGATCGGGGCGGCCGACAGTCGCGCGATGCTCGACACCAACGGCCGCCATCTCATCGAGTGCTTCTGGGGACGCTACGTCGCATTCCTCCACGATGCTCACGCGCGGGCGACGTGGGTGCTGCGCGACCCCTCGGGCGGGCTGCCGTGCTATGTCGTGCGCTGCCAGGGCATCGACGTCTATTTTTCCTGCGTCGACGACGTCGTCGATCTCCTCGATGCGCCGCTCGAAGTCAACTGGCCGTACCTCCTGGCCGCCGTCTGCTTCCTGCGGGAGCATTCGTCCGGGACCGCTCTGCGCCAGGTCACGCAGGTGCTGGCGGGGGAGTGCGCGGAGACGCGCGCGGGCGTCTCCAAGCGCTCGTTCTATTGGGATCCGCTGCGGCTCGCCAACACCGAGGCGATCGAGGACCCGAGGCAGGCGGCCGCGGCCCTGCGGCAGTGCGTGCGGGACGTCGTCCATGCCTGGGGCTCCCTCTACGAGCACGTGCTGCTGTCGCTCTCCGGCGGGCTCGATTCCTCGATCGTGCTCGCCTGCCTGAAGGATGCGCCGTCGCAACCGCGCATCACCTGTTTCCATTACTACCCGCTGGGGGCCGACCTCGATGAGCGCGCGTTCGCGCGTGCCGCCGCCGCGACGGCGGGCCTGGACCTGATCGAGCGCTCGCGCGACTCCTCCTTCAGCCTGCAACCGCTCCTCACCATCCACCGGACGCCGGAGCCGACCAACTATCCGTATTTCCTCGAGCACAGCCGGCTCGATGCGCAGCTCGCCGCCGAGCACGGCGCCGCGGCGCTGATCATCGGCCACGGCGGCGACCAGCTCTTCTATCAGGAGCGCGCGCAGTGGGCGCCGGGGGATTTCCTCCACCGCCGGGGCCTGCGGCCCGGAGTGCTGCGGGTGGCGCTCGATGCGGCGCAGATGGATCAGGTGTCGGTGTGGCGAGTGCTGCGCGAGGCGGCGTCGGCTTACCTCTTCCACCAGCGCTGGAGCCCTCTGCAGGAGGCCGGCCGCATGCGGCCGCTGCTGGCGCCGGAAGTCATCGCGCAGGCGCGGCGAAGTGCGGGATTCCTGCATCCGCTGCTGCGTCATCCGCGCGGCGCTCCGAGCGGCAAGCTGTGGCACGCGCATCAGATCAGCCAGCCGTTCGACTTCTACGATCCGCTCGGGCGGCCCGGCGAGGCGGAGCGGATCTCGCCGCTGCTGTCGCAGCCGCTCATGGAGCTCTGCCTGCGCATCCCGACCTATGTGCTGACCCAGGGGGGCTGGGACCGCGCCGTGGCCCGCCGCGCGTTCCATGACGACCTGCCGCCCGGGATCCGCAACCGGCGCCACAAAGGGGGCATGGAGGAGCACCTGCGCCGCACCCTGGAGCACAACCGCCCGCTGCTGCGCGAGCTGCTGCTGGACGGTGCCCTGGTGCGGGAAGGAGTCATCGACCGGGAGCGGGTGGCGGAGGTACTCTCCGGGCGAGCCACGCGCATCGCCGCCGGCTCGGGCGAGCTGCTCGAATACGCCGGGATCGAGGCCTGGCTGAGCCGCTGGGGAGGAGGGGGTATTCCGTCCCCTCGCGCATTTTACGGTAGAGGGATAGGGATTGGATAAGAGCGACATGGGTGAGGTCAAACGCTTTCCCGCACCCGGAAAGCCTGATGAATTCGTCGAGCGGTTGTGCCGCATGCACGAGGCGCAACTGCTGGCCTATCTCACCCAGATGCTGGGCCGGGCGGACGTGGCTCATGAGATCGCGCAGGACACCTTCGAGAAGGTGCACCGGATGTACCGGCCCGAGCAGGTGATCTTTCCGCGAGCCATGCTGTTCAAGGTGGCGACGAACTTCGCGCTGATGCATCTGCGGCGGCGGCGTCTCGAGAACGCCATGATCACGGGCTCGGCGGGGATGGAGGAGGTGCCCGACCACCGCATGGGGCCCGACCGGCAAGCGATGGCGGATCAGGTCGGTCAGTACATAGCTAACGTAATCAAAGACTTGCGTCCAACTCTTCGAAATGTTTTCGTGATGGCGCACGTGCAGGGCAAAGCCCGCAAGGAGATCGCCGCGGCGCTCGGCATCTCCGAGAAGCGGGTCGACAAGCGCATGACCAAGGCGTTGAAGACCTGCCGCGACCGTCTCTCCTCCCATGGCATCGACCTGGCGGAGGTGGATTGAGGCTCCTCGACGAATATCGGCGGCGTCGGATCGGCACTCTGGCGGCCCGCTGGCATACGCGCATTGGCCAGGGGTTGACGGATGCGCAGCGTCATCGATTCGAGGCGTGGATCGCCGGCCCGGCGAACGCCCGCGAGTTCCGGACTCAGCGCGCCGTGCTCGATGCGGTCGCGGAGCTCAACGGACGCCCGCGCGCGGATGTCCTCGCCTGCATCGAGGAGCCGAAGGCGGCGCTCCCCTGGGCGGCCGCCAGATCCCTGTGGGCGCCGCCCACACTGGCCGTCGCCGTCCTCCTGCTGGTGACGATCGCATGGTCGGCCCTGCGCACCGGGGGCTACCTGCCGCAAACGTATCAAACGGCCACCGGGCAGATCCGCGACGTGGTCCTTCCGGACGGCAGTGTCGTGGGTCTCAACACCCAGACGGAGCTCGAGTGGGTCGGCAGCCCGCACGATCGGCGCGTGCGCCTGGTCCGCGGCGAGGCGTACTTCCAGGTCGTACACGATCCCAGCCGGCCCTTCCGCATTCTGCTCGCGCGCAGCGAGGTGCAGGTGCTCGGCACGCGTTTCGACGTCTATCAGATGACCAATGGTGACGTCCGTGTCAGCGTCATCAGCGGTACGGTAGCCGTCGAGGGGTTGGGCAGCGCGCAGCCTTCCTGGAGCAGGAGTCTGACCTCCGGCCAACAGATCGAGTACTCGCCGGTGGGCCTCGTGGCCGACGTGCATGACGTCGCCGTCCGCAAGGTCATCCGCTGGCGCGAGGGCATGCTGGAGACTCGAGGCGAGCCGCTGTCCGACTTCGTCGGCGATCTCAGCCGCTACACCACGGAGCGAATCGTCATCGCGGATCCGCGCGCCGCCGTGCAGAGCGTGGGCGGCGCGTTCAGCATCCGCAACATCGACGATACGCTCGATCGACTCGGTCGGATTGCCCCCGTTACCGTCACGCACGAGGACGGCGAGGTCATCGTACGCTACCGGCCGGCGGCCGCCGCTCGCGGCGCGCACGCGGCCGCTCCCTGAGTTTCCTGTTGCTACGAGCGCTTTTGGACCATCACGAAAACAGAGGACTACCAGTATGTTGATTCTTACCAGGCGCGTGGGTGAGACCGTCATGATAGGGGACGATGTCACCATCACCGTTCTCGGGGTCAAGGGCAATCAGGTGCGGGTCGGCATCAACGCGCCGAAGAGCATCGCGGTGCACCGTGAGGAGATCTACGAGCGCATCAAGCGGGAGCACG
>JASHVV010000052.1 GCA_030044385.1 Gammaproteobacteria bacterium | reverse complement strand
GCCCAGCTGGAAGCGGATGTCATCGGCCGCCTCGAGCAGCCGCTCGGGGGTGGCCTTCGCGCCCCAGAGCGCCTCGATACGCTGCTCCTCCGCCGAGAGCGGCCCGGTTGCCGCGGCGATCCGGCGGAGCTCCGCGGCGTAATGATCGCGCTCGCTGTTCACGAGGCGCTGGCGGGCGCGCCGCGAGCTGTCCGGCGCGAAGTGCAGCGTGTCGTAGACGACGCCGAGATCGTATTGGTCGTGCAGGTAGCCGGAGTTGGTATCGATGCGGGTGTATACCCGCACCCAGAAATTGACATCCCGCTGCAGCTGCGGTGGATAGGGCAGTGCCGAATCGGCCGCCAGCGCACGCGCGCTGAGCAGCGGAATCAATAGGACGGCCCATAGCCAACGCATGCGGGCGGCCGCCCCCTGTGTCGAATTCATTTACACCCCATCCCGCCTAATCTTCTCTAGAAAATTCAATAACTTACAAATCTACTGTCCGGATGGAGCTGCCGCCACGGCCGCCAAAGTGTCGAGGAATTTGACATCCGACCCGCGGGCGCGCCCTGAAGAGCGGCCATCGGGGTGCGCAGACGCCCCTTCCGGAGGGCCGATAACTTCTCACAACGCGCACTGCGTCACAATTGAACCGCGTCTCAGATGCAACATGTCAACTCGCGGCGCGTCGCGCGCGCCCTGGCACGGCCATTGCTTGTACTCCATCATCGAGGGCCGACAGGCGGCCCGGAAGGAAGCAGCTAGCGAATTCGAAGAAAGCACGGGCGGGATCCAGCGCCGGGACGGCGCACTTCAGTACCGTGTCCTCGGAAAATAAGAACGACACTCCTCCACACAAGCAAGCGACCAAAAGACACCCCGCCTCCGGCGGGGTTTTTTTTTGGAACACTTCGGCTGAAAAGTTCTCCGGACCGCTTGCCGGGACGCCGGATTCCGCGGCGGTGGTAGCATCCGGCGGCGGACGCCATGCCGCGGATCGCCCTGCGGAGAGGATGATGATCAAAGTCAGCGTGATGTACCCGAACAAGCCCGGGTGCCGGTTCGACCATGACTACTACCGCGACCGGCACATGCCGCTGGTCCAGAAGCGGATGGGCGACAAGTGCCGCTACTACACCGTCGATCGCGGCCTGGCGGGCGGCCAGCCGGGCGCGCCGCCCACCTATATCGCGATGTGCCACCTCTTCTGCGATTCGGTCGAGGCCTTCCAGGCAGGCTTCGGCCCCCACGCCGAGGAGATCCTGGCCGACATCCCCAGGTACACCGACCTCGCGCCGGTCATCCAGATCAGCGAAGTCGTCGTCGGCAAGAGCTGAGCGGCAGCTTGGCGCGAGACCGCCGGCCGGCCGCCTTGCCCGAGCAGCCTCCGTCAGGGACGCGATTCGTTTTTCCGCTTGCGCACACGAGGACTGCTGCGCCGTTTGGCGAGCAGTGGAGACTCTCCCGTGCGTGGCGCCGGCGCCGGCTTGTCGTAGTCGGAGAATCCAGCCGCCTCGATGACGGCGGCCAGACTCACGGTTGAGTTCGGATTTCGGACATCCTGAATGCCGCGATTCCAGGCATGGAGCATGTTCTTGATGACTCTGCGCCAGCGGTTCTCGCTGCGGGCGACGTTCGTCAGCTCGCGACCGACCTCGACAGCCGACTCGCATAGCTCCTCGAGCATCTGCGAATACTTCCGGGAGGAGATTCCCAGACGGGAAGCGAAGAAGTGCGGCAGTGTTTTCCCGGGATTCCAGGCCTTGCGGCCCTCGATGGACAGTCCGGGAGTGCCGTCGCGGAAAGCATCGTAGGCCTGTGTGGTCACGAGGTCGAAGACGGGGGTGAAGGCGACGTCATCGAGGCTCGTGTAGTACAGAGCGATGTTCTTGGAATGACAGTCAGCGTTTCGGACCACGAAGTTGGTGAGGAGGTGGTAGCCCAGCCGCTCGAGCTGCACCTGACGAGCAGCACCAGGGAGGTAAGCCTCGGTGGCCTTCAGCACTCTTTCCATGCTGGGGACGTACTTCTCGTGAGGAGGCAGGCCGAGAAGGCTGCAGGCATCCTCCACGCCGTGGGTGAGAGCTCCTCGTGCATCGACATCGAAGCGCTCCACCAGCAGAACCTGGCCATCGTCGGAGAGCTGCGTGTGAGCGACCGGCACTTTGTTGAGCCTGGCCAGAACCCGCATGGTGTGGTGCTCATTGAAGGCCAGGTAGGGCAGGTTGCTCGAGCCTTTGACGAGATAACGGGTGGTGCGAAGAGCCATCCGGCGGGGCTCCGGCGGCTCTTGGGGAGCTTCCGGCGAGAGAAACTTCGGCACCACACCCGACACTGCGCTGCGGGCGTAGCGACGCACCAGGTCATCGAAGTGCTCGGGACTGAAGTCCTCGTGCAAGAGCGCTTTGAGATCCAGCGGTTCTTCCACGGCAGAGTCTTGCGCCTGCGGCGGTATCACGGTGACTCGGCCAATGCCATTACGGCCAACGACCGCCAGGAGTGAGAGGTCTGTGCCATCCAGGGCGGAGCCCAAGATCTCTCGGAGGACAGAGAGCAGGTACCCTTCCGGGAGGTTCTGACGAAAGAAGGGGTGCAGGTCACGCGGCCACAGCCACGGCGAGGCTCGCACCGGCATCGTCAGGCTCACGAAGTCGGCAGCGGCCACCTCTGGCTCGTACTGCAGCACGTACTGATCGCGCTCACGGAAGAGGTGGGCGACCAATCGACCTCGGACGGAAACAGAAAGCCTCATTGCCGGCCGCTCAGCGCTCGTCGCGTCGCTGCTCTTCGAGGATGTCCACGAGCGTGCGCTGATGTCCCCGCTCGACCAGTTTGAGCTCGTAGCCCAGAGCCCGAGCGAGCCGGAGGAGAGCTGCAAGGCTCATGTCGCTTTTGGCTGCAGTTTCCATGCGGGAGAGCGTGACGCGGGAAACGCCCGCCCGTTGAGCGAGCTCTTCCTGAGAGAGTCGCTTTTGAAGACGCGCCTGCTGCAGCGTCTGCCCCACTTCAGCCAAGCTTTTCATTTTGCATCTCTAGAGTTTCAATAATAATAGATTTGTGTGTATTGTATCTCCAAAGACTCATACGAGCAAATGGGAGGTACAGTTACTACCCGCTGTCCCGTTGCCTCGGCCGCAACGCTACACTCGCCTGAGCGCGAAAGAATCAAAGGGGGGTCGAAGGGGTGAGAATCCAGCTCGGGATACCGGCGGCCGTCGCTCTGGTTGCCCTCCTCATGAGCGCCAGCGTACAGGCAGGCGTGACCCCTGACATGCAGCGAGCCGTCCGCGCTGCAACCTTCGAGGTCGTGCTGCCGAAGCCTGTGCACGACCCGTTGAGCTACGAGAAGCCGCTGCCGTTCGAGCTGATCCCCTATCAGCAACGCACGGACAAATACCGGCAGGTGGGCACGGCCTTCGCGGTGGGCCCGGACACCTATGTCACGGCCGCGCACGTTCTCGAGGCCGCGGTGGACAGCCAGTACGGAGATCCTGCGCTGCGGGGCGCGGACGGCAAGGTTTATCCCATCGCCTCGATCGTCAGATTCTCCGCCGACGAGGACTACGCGGTGTTCACCCTGGCCGGCGCCCCGGTGCCGGCGCAACTGGCGGTGGACCGGACTCCTCAGCTCGATGAGCCCGTGTTCACCGTCGGCAACGCGCTTGGCGAAGGCATCGTCGTCCGCAGCGGCCTATTCACCTCCCAGACGCCCGAAGCACAGGATGGCCGGTGGCAATGGATCCGATTCTCCGCCCCCGCCTCACCCGGCAACAGCGGCGGTCCGCTGCTCGATGCGCACGGAAAGGTCATCGGCATTGTGATCGCCAAATCGCCCGATGAGAATCTCAACTACGCCCTGCCGATCGGCATCGCCCTCGATGCGCCCGGCAAAGCCCTCTTCGACAAGCGCTTCGTCGTCACGCTGCCGTTCATGCAGGGTTACACGGTCGCGACCCTGAAGGATCAGTTCGCGCTGCCCCTGGCGTGGAGCGACTTCGAGCGCGCCTATCAGCGCGTCGTGACACAACACGGGGACGAGGCGCTGAATCAATTCATCACCGCCCACGCGGACACTCTGTTCCCGAAGGGCGACGGGTCGGACGACATCCTCTACTCGACTGTCGGACCCGCGCCGGCCGTGAGCATCGTCATTCAGGAGGACAACGGCGAATGGACACTCACCCAACCCTCGTTCCAGCCCACTTACCTGCCTGGCAACGGCAAGGTTTCCGTGGCCACCGCGGCCGGAGTCACGCTGCTGCGCGTGGTGCGCGCGGACGCGGCCAGCGACGATGCGTTCTACGCCGACTCCCGTGCATTCATGGACGTGGCGCTCAAGGGGCTCGTGATCCGCAGGCAGGTTGGGCCCGTACCCGTCCGCGTGACCTCTCTGGGCTCTGCCCTGTCGGACACGCTGTGGACGGACCGCTACGGCCGCAAATGGCAGCAGCGGGTCTGGCCGCTCCCCTATCTCGACAGTTACCTCGTCGCGCTGCTGCTGCCGACTCCGGACGGATATCTCGGACTCATTCACTACAGTCCCTCGGCGGATGTGCGCGAGAGCGAAAGCGGACTCAGGCTGCTCGCCGATCAGGTGAATCTCGTCTATCAGGGCACGCTCGCGCAGTGGAGCGCCTTTCTCCAGCGCCGCGCATTGCTGCCCGCCGCGCTGGCGCAAGTCTCGCTGGCTGGGGCGCCGGACTGGTCGCTGCGGACGCCCCGCTTTCAGATGAGCGTCCCGCCGGCGCTCGTGAGCCTCGATGACCATAGCAGGCTGTCTCTCGCCATGTCCTATGCCGCGGGGGAGCCGCAGGCATCCTGGCAGATCGCCGGCGCCTGGTGGTACCGCAGCGCCGAGAAGAGGAACTATGTCGGTCTCTGGCGCCAACCGCAGCCGCCCGCCGCGGCCCGGCAGTCGCTGCAGTTCGCCTACACCGATATGCAGCGGCGGCTCAGCCCCTTCAACGGGCAGCCGATTCGGGTTGCGCCGGATGAGTTCACGAGCACGGCGGTGTTGCAGGCGCCGGGGAGCAGCCAGGGAACCGCCTCGGCCGGCGTGTTGTACGGCCTGACGATAGGCTTCGGGAGCGATCTGTCGGTCGCGGACATCGGCCCGAAGGAGCTGCTCGCCCTGGGCTCGACACACATCCTCGAGCACGGACTCGGCGCCGATGTACCCAAGGCTTCACCTGGACCGGACTTCCAGTCGCAGCTCTCGGATGAGCTCGACCGCTGGCAGCGGATATTCACCGCCCAGGACGCGCAGTACGGGGCCGACCTGCGTGGGCGCACGATCAGCCAGGACTTTCACGACTACATCGTCGTTCCTGCCCGCGAGGCGATGCGCCCGCCGGCCGCGCAGGCAACCCACGCGCAATCGACGTCGGCCCCGATCGGCATTCCGGACCTTTTCGGGCAGATGTCGCAACGCTTTCACGTCCTGGAGCTCTACTGGCGAGCCGCGTCAACGGCGAAGAACAACGGCGAGCTGTGGCCCTCTTTCCTGGCGAACAATCACCTGTCGGCGACGACACCGCACGACGCCGCCGTGCTGGCCGCGACGGCCGCATTGCGCCAGGCGCTCGCGGGAAGCGACCCCAACCCACAATGGGCGCAGCTCGCCCACACACTGACGGCTGCCTACGTGGCCGAGCGCAGGAGCCTCGCCATGGGACACACCGGCGGGGACGCGGAGCCGGTGCAGCCGCGCACTGCGCCGTGTCCGGCGCCGGCTACCTCGACTTCCGGGCGCCTCCTCCCGGCCATGGCGCACATGAGCTCACTATCCGATTATTACCCGATCTCGATGCGGCGCTCGGGAGTCGAGGGCACCGTCGTGCTCAGAGTTCACATCGACACGACCGGTTGCGTCACGGCGGTGGGAATCGCTGTCTCCTCCGGCTCCGACGAGCTCGATGAGGCTGCCCGGCGCTGGGCGGAAGACACGTCCTATCTGCCGGGCGAGCGCCAGGGCCACGCCATCGAGTACCTCGGGCGTCAGCCGATCAACTTCTCCCTCGACTCGATGCCGCGGTGAGCTCCGGGGCCGGCGCGAAGCTCGATAACCCGCGCAGGCCGACAAGGCGCGGGTCCGAGCGTTTGAGACACCGGGCAAAGGGAGGCCGGCCCGGCCGGGCCAGAATTGCGAATCATGATCCTGAGCCTGCGCAGAGCGGAGGCGGCGGATGCCGCTGCGGTCGGGGACATCTGCTACCGGGCCTTCAAAGCGGTCGCGGACGCACACCGCTTTCCACCCGATTTTCCGAGCGTGGACGTGGCGACCGCCCTGCTCGCCGGATTCCTGAGTGACGAGCGGTTCTTCTCGGCAGTCGCCGAAGTCGACGGACAGATCGTCGGCAGCAACTTCCTCGACGAGCGCAATGCGGTGAGCGGCGTCGGCCCGATCACAGTCGACCCGGCGCTGCAGAACTACGGCGCCGGCCGCGCGCTCATGCAGGCGGCGATGCGGCGCTCGCAAGAGCGCGGCTTCCCCGCGATCAGGCTGGTGCAAGCGGCCTACCACAACCGCACCCTCGCGCTCTATCTGAAGCTCGGCTTCCAGGTGCGGGAGCCATTGGTGTGCCTGCAGGGATCCGCTGCCGGCAAGTCCACGGCGGGCTATCAGGTGCGGCCAGCCACTGCCCAGGATCTGGAAACCTGCAACCGGCTCTGCGTGCGCGTGCACGGACACGAGCGAAGCCGCGAGCTCGCCGATGCGATCAACCGGGGAACGGCTCGCGTCGTGGAGCGAGGACGTGTGACAGGCTATGCGACGTCGATTGCGTTCTTCGGCCATGCGGTCGCCGAGACCAACGACGACCTGAAAGCCCTCATCTGTGCGTCGGAGTCCTTTCCCGGCCCCGGGTTTCTGGCTCCGGCCCGCAACGCGGAACTGGTGCGCTGGTGCCTCGGCGAAGGCCTGCGCATCGTCCAGACCATGAACCTGATGACGATCGGCCTCTACAACTCACCCGCCGGCGCCTGGCTGCCGTCGGTCACTTATTGAGGGCAGCAGGTAACCGACACGGCGGCCGCTCTATTCATGCCGCAAGGCGTGGACCGGGTTGGCGCGCGCGACACGCAAGGCATGCACGCCGACCGTTGCCCAGGCGATGATCAGCGCAGCGACGCCCAC
>JASHVV010000401.1 GCA_030044385.1 Gammaproteobacteria bacterium | reverse complement strand
CAGGGCTTGCCGCTCCATACGCTCTTGCCGTAGGGGCGCGAGCCCACATCGATCGCGTTCTTGAGCGCCCCGGGGATGGAGCGGTTGTATTCCGGTGTCACGAAGAGCACCGCGTCCGCGGGGCGGACCCGCTCGCGGAATTCCCGCCAGGGCGCCGGCGGCGGCTCGACCTCCTCGTCCTGGTTGTAGAGCGGCAGGCCGCCGATCGGCACCAGCTCCACTTTCATGGCGCTTGGAGCCACTGAAGCGAGCGCCAGAGCCAGCCGGCGGCTGAAGGATTGCCTGCGCAGGCTGCCCACGATACCGACCACGTCGAGAGCATCGGTCATGCCGGATCTCCTGCCCGAAAACGCGCTGCCACCCGCAAGAGAGTCGCCCGAAACCCCGCCCGAATCAAGAGCGCGGCCTGCGCCTTGCTCCGCGGGCATGAGCCTTGCGATACTCCCTGCAGTCCAAAGCAGATGACAGGTCAGCCATGTCAGGTATCAGCCCCATCGTGCGCGGCAGCCTCATCAGCCTGATCCTCGTCCTACTCGCCGGTTGCATCTGGGCGCCGCGGGGAGGAGGAGGCTACCACGAAGGCTACTACGACCGCGCTCACAACCGGTACTGGCACAATAACGGGTGGCACCAGTGCGGCAACAACGATCCGCATTGCCGTTGACCGGGCGCGCCTGACGGCGGCGGGCCGCTCAGTCCCTGCCGGAGTGGCCGAAGCCGCCCGCGCCGCGGGCGCTGTCCGCGAATGAGTCGACGATTTCCAGGGCCACCTGCACGACGGGCACGACCACGAGCTGCGCGATCCGCTCGCCCGGACGGATGGTGAAAGGCTGGCGGCCGCGGTTCCAGCACGAGACCATGAGCTGGCCCTGGTAGTCGGAGTCGATCAGCCCGACGAGGTTGCCCAACACCACCCCGTGCTTGTGGCCGAGTCCCGAGCGCGGCAGGATCACCGCGGCCAGCCCCGGGTCCTCCAGGTGGATCGCCATGCCCGTCGGGATGAGCTCCGCCCGGCCGGGCTCGAGATCGAGCGGCGCATCGAGACAGGCGCGCAGGTCCAGGCCCGCCGACCCGGCAGTGGCATAGACGGGCAGCGGAAACTCCGTGCCGACCCGCCGATCGAGGATCCTGACCTGGAGCGGCCGCCGCGCGGCGGCTGGCGCGACGGTCACGCCTGCGCCTGCGCTTGGACGCTGTCGCGGGCGCCGCCGAGCGAGGACGCGTAGGACTCCGCGATCAGGCGGACGAGCTCGCGCGCCAGCGACAGCTTCGAGCCCTGCCCGAGATCGCGCCGGGCGTTGCGCCAGAGGACGATGAGGTGATTGTCCTCGCACTCGAACACCTTGTTGTCGCCCACCTCATTGGCGGCGATCATGTCGAGGTTCTTCTTCAACAGCTTGGCGCGCGCATTCTGCTCGACGGACTCCGTCTCCGCGGCGAAGCCGACCACGAAGGGCCGGCGGGCGCGCGCCGCCACGGTCGCCAACACATCGGGCGTGCGCTCCATGTTGAGATCCAGGGTGTTGGCGGTCTTCTTGATCTTCTGGCCGTGCGGATTGGCGGGGCGGTAATCGGCGACCGCCGCCGTCGAGATGAAGATGTCGGCGCCCTCCACCTCGCGCAGCACCGCGGCCAGCATGCTGTCCGCGCTCTCCACATCCACCCGCCGTACACCCGAGGGTGTCGGCACGCTGACCGGTCCGGCGACCAGGACCACCTCGGCCCCCGCCTCGCGCGCGGCCTGGGCGACGGCGAAGCCCATCTTGCCGGAGCTGCGGTTGCTGATGAAGCGGACCGGATCGATGCGCTCCCGGGTGGGGCCCGCGGTGATCAACACTCGCCGGCCCTGCAGGGGTCCGCTGCGCGGCAGCAGCAGATCGACGCGGTCGGCGATCTCGAGCGGCTCCAGCATCCGGCCCTCACCCACCTCACCGCAGGCCTGCTCGCCCTCGGCGGGGCCCAGCACCTGCACGCCTCGCTGGCGAAGGGTCGCCACGTTCGCGACGGTGGCGGCGTTGGCCCACATGATGCGATTCATGGCGGGCGCGACCGCGATCGGTGCCTGGGTCGCCAGGCACAGCGTGGCCAGCAGGTCGTCGGCGTGGCCTCCGGAGAGCCGGGCCAGGAAATCCGCGCTGGCCGGAGCGACCAGCACCAGCTCCGCCCAGCGGGCGAGCTCGATGTGTCCCATGGCGGCCTCGGCCGCCGCGTCCCAGAGCTCCGCGCGCACGGGGCGGCCGGACAGCGCCTGGAAAGTCAGTGGCCCGACGAACTCCCGGGCCGCGGCCGTCATGACCACCTGCACCTCGGCGCCGCGCTCCCGCAGCCGCCGCACCAGGTCCGCGCTCTTGTAGGCGGCGATGCCGCCGGTCACGCCAAGCAGGATGCGTTTGCCTTGCATGGGATGGATTATCGGCCGCCCCTCCCCGGCCGCGCAAACGCAGGGCGCCAAAAATGCGGAGTTTCTGCGTTGGAACGTCTCATTGACCCCCTCGCCCGGGCCCCGCGCGGCGGCGATCATGGCGTCAGGTCACGGCAGCGGGAGGGTCACCATGGAGCGTACGGCAGCGAGAGTCGCGGACGAGGCGGGCGCTGCGGACGGGGCAGGCGGGGCAGGCACCCTCCCCATCCGCGAATGGCCGGAGTCGGAGCGTCCCCGGGAGAAGCTCCTCGCGCGGGGCCCCCACGCCCTCTCCGATGCAGAGCTGCTCGCCCTGCTCATCGGCTCCGGCATCCCTGGATGCTCGGCCTTGGCCATGGCCCGCGGACTCCTCAAGGACTTCGGCTGTCTGCGGAGCCTGCTGAACGCGCGCCTCACCCGCTGGCAGCGCAAGGGCATCGGCAAGGCCCGCTACGCCGCCGTGCAGGCCGCCGTGGAGCTGGCGAAGCGTCACCTCCACGAGCAGATGCGGGTCGGCTCGCCGCTCACCAGCCCGCAAGCGACTCACCGCTACCTGCGGGCGCAGCTGCGCGACCGCCCCTACGAGGTCTTCTGCTGCATGTACCTCGACAACCACCACCGGCTGATCGCGTTCGAGGAGCTCTTCCGGGGCACGGTCGATTGCGCCCAGGTGCATCCGCGCGAGGTGTTGCGCCAGGCGCTGCTCCACAACGCCACCGCGCTGATCGTGGCGCACAACCACCCGTCCGGAGTCCTCGAGCCGAGCCCCGCGGACGACTTCATCACCCGCCGCCTCAAGGATCTGCTCGCGCTGATGGACGTGCGCCTGGCCGATCAC
The DNA here is from genome assembly GCA_030044385.1 of Gammaproteobacteria bacterium. Taxonomy (GTDB): domain Bacteria; phylum Pseudomonadota; class Gammaproteobacteria; order Steroidobacterales; family Steroidobacteraceae; genus 13-2-20CM-66-19. The sequence goes on along the minus strand of JASHVV010000401.1, from coordinate 3,176 downwards.
ATCATCGTGGGCGAGAGCTGCTGCTACTCGTTCGCGGAGCACGGGCTTCTATGAGGGGCGCTCCCGACTTGTCCGCCGGTCCCCGGGCTGGTATAAAGCTCGGCTCCCGCGAGGCAGGCAGGCCCTCGAGCCGCTGCTTCGCGCCCAAGTAGCTGAATTTCAAGGTCGATCCATATGTCGCGCGTCTGCGAGATCACGGGCAAAGGCCCGGCCGTCGGAAACCGCGTCTCTCACGCGAACAACAAGAAGCGCCGCCGCTTCCTGCCGAACCTGCACACCCAGCGGTTCTGGCTGGAGACCGAGAAGCGCTGGGTCTCGCTGCGCGTGTCCACCCATGGCATGCGCACGATCGAGAAGAAGGGCATCGACAAGGTCGTTGCCGAGCTGCGTGCGCAGGGCATGAAGGTCTGAAGGAGCCCCCATGCGCGAGAAGATCAAGCTGCTCTCCTCGGCCGGCACCGGCCACTTCTACGTGACCACGAAGAACAAGCGCCTGCACCCGGACAAGCTCGAGGTGCGCAAGTTCGACCCCGTGGCGCGCAAGCACGTCGCCTACAAAGAGACCAAGATCAAGTAGTCACGCCCGCGGCTCGATGCTGCGCAGGTGGCGATGGGCGGAGATCCACGCGCCGAGCCAGCCCAGCGCCATGCCGCCGCCGAAGACCGCGGCGAGCACCTGCCCCGACGGTCCCTGCAAGGCATAGCGGCTGCCGTAGAGCTGCGCGAGCGTCGCCACGGACGGGTCGAGGACCCACACCGCCGCCTCCAGGATCGCCGAGGCGAGCAGCGCTCCCCCCACCCCGTAGAGCAAGCCGGTGTAGAGAAACGGCCGGCGCACGAAGGCATTGGAGCCGCCGACCAGCTTGGTCACCTCGATCTCCGCGCGCCGGTGGAGAATTTCCAGCCGGATCGTGTTGCCGACCACGGCGAGCACGCCGGCGCCGAGCAGCACGGCCGCGATCAGCACCAGCCGCCGCAACACCGCGAGAATGGCGTTGAAGCGCAGCACCCACTCCGTGTCGAGCTGCACGATGTCGACTTCCGGCCAGGCGGCGAAATAACGCTGCAGCGACTCGAGGTCGGCCGCGCTGCTCGCGCCGGACTGCGGCACGACGTGCAGCACGTTGGGCAGCGGATTGGACTTGAGCGCATCGAGAGCGGCGCCGAAGCCCGAGTACTGGCGGAACTGCCGCAGCCCTTCATCCGCCGTGATCACCGTCACCTGCGCCACGCCCGGGCGGGCACGCGCGGCGGCCGCGAGCTGCTGCGCCTTGGCGACCGATACGTCGGACTCGAGATACACCGACATGTCGACCGCGTTGCCGAAGCCGCCCGTCGCCGCCTGGGCGTTGATCACGAAGAGGCCGAGCGCCGCCGGCAGCGCCAGCGCCAGTCCGATCACGAGCAGCGTCAGGGCGGTGGCGAGCGGGTTGCGCGCCAGGCGTCCGAAGGAGCCGAGCAGCGCCTGCACGTGCCGCGTGCCGAAGACGCCTGGTCTCATCGCGTCGCCACCACGTGCGGCAGAGAATCGGCGCCGCCGTCCGCGCTCGGGCTCTGGATCTCGCCGCTCGCGAGCACGATCTCGCGCTTGGCCAACTCCCGCACGATATGTTGGTCGTGGGTCGCGACGAGCACCGTGACGCCGACGTCGCTGAAGCGGCGGAAGAGGCGCATCACTTCCAATGACAGATCGGGGTCCAGGTTGCCCGTGGGCTCGTCGGCAATGATGAGCGGCGGCTTGCTGACGACGGCACGCGCAATGCCGACCCGCTGCTGCTCGCCCACGGAGAGCTCCGCCGGGAGCATCCGCTCCTTGCCGAGGAGCCCCACCTGGTCGAGGGCGGCGCGCACCCGCTTGTCGATCTCCTTGAGCGGCGCGCCGGCGACGACCAGGGACAAGGCAACGTTGTCGAAGACCGGCCGGTCGGCGAGCAGCTTGTGATCCTGGAAGACGACGCCGATCTGGCGGCGGAACGCCGGGATGTGGCGGGCTTTCAGGATGCCCGTGCTCTTGCCGTTCACCGTCACGGTGCCGCGCGTCGGCCGCTCGAGGAGCGCCACGAGCTTCAGGACGGTGCTCTTGCCGGCGCCCGAGCGGCCGGTGAGGAACACCATCTCGCCAGCCTCGATGCTGAAGCTGACATGGGTGAGGGCCTCGCGCCCGTTGGGATAGCGCTTGCTGACGCGCTCGAAGACGATCATCGCGTTGCCGGCTCGCGCGGACCCTCGACGAGCGCGGCGGCGAAGGCGCGGGCGTCGAACTCGCCGAAGTCCTGCGGCTGCTCGCCGATGCCGATGAAGCGGATCGGCAGTCCCAGGCGGCGCGCGATGGCGATGACGATGCCGCCCTTGGCGGTGCCGTCGAGTTTGGTGAGCGCAATGCCGGTCACGCCGATCGCCTCGTGGAACTGGATGGCCTGGGAGAGCGCATTCTGACCCTGGTTGGCGTCGAGAACCAGCAGCACTTCGTGCGGCGCGGAAGGGTCGACGCGCTGCACGACGCGCTTGACCTTCTTCAGCTCCTCCATCAGGTGTGACTGGCTGTGCAGCCGCCCCGCGGTATCCGCCAACAGGACGTCCGCCCCGCGCGAGCGCGCCGACTGCAGGGCGTCGAACACGACCGCGCCGGGGTCCGCCCCCGCGCGCTGGGCGATGAAGCCGGCGCCGGAGCGCTCCGCCCAGACCTGGAGCTGCTCGATCGCCGCCGCCCGGAAGGTATCGCCGGCGGCGAGGACGACGCTGCGCCCGTCGTCGGCGAGCCGCCGCGCCAGCTTGCCGATGGTGGTGGTCTTGCCCGAGCCGTTGACGCCCACCACCAGGATGACGAAAGGCTTGCGGCTCTCCTCGACGGTGAGCGGCCTGGCGCAGGGCTCCAGGATCTCCACGATGGCATCGCGAAGCGCATCGACGAGCGCTTCGACGTCCGCGAGCTCCTTGCGCGCGACACGATCACGAAGGCTCGTCAGGATGACCTCGGTCGCCTCGACGCCGACGTCGGCTGTCAGCAATCGAGTCTCGAGCTCTTCCAGGATCTGCGCATCGATCTGCCGCCCCCGGAAGAGGTCCGCCAGATCATAGGTGAGCCAGGAGTTGCCGCGGTTCAGCCGGCTGCGCAGCCGCTTGAAAAAGCCCTGCCGCTCCTCGGCCTCGGCGGCGCCGTCTTTGGGTTTGCGTCC
>JASHVV010000002.1 GCA_030044385.1 Gammaproteobacteria bacterium | reverse complement strand
CGGCACGGCGAGCACTTCCATAACTTCGAGGGGCTGCGGCGCTACAAGGCCAGGTTCGGGCCGCATTGGGAGCCGAGGTACCTGCTCGCCCGCGGCGGCATCGCCCTGCCGCGCGTGCTGGTGGAGGTGTCCGTATTGATTGCCGGCGGCGCCCGGGAGCTCTACGCCGCGTGATATGACATAACGCAGGTGTCCGGCGGGGAAGACGGGTCCCGCTGTCGCAAATGAGCTACAATTGCCCCGTCAGTACCATGTCCATCCACATCGACTCATCGAGCCGCCTGATCAACAGCCAGGAGAAAACCCTGGCGCTGACGTGCCCCCATTGTCAGGTCGTCGCTCACGTCTCGGTGAGCGCCGTGCCGCGTTTCGAGGACCTGCAGACCTGCCGTCCTTCCCAGGTCGGCGTCGTGTACCGCTGCGACGCCTGCCACGCCCCGATTTTCCTGCGCTTCACCGTGCGGATCTACGCCGCCAGCCGCATCGAGCTGTCGCCGCAATTCACCGAGGTCGAGCGCGCCCGCGAGAAATTCTCGTTCACCTACCTGCCCGAGGAGGTGGAGCTGCTCTTCAAGGAGGCGCTGACCTGCTTCTCGGCCGGCGCCTGCAACGCCTTCGCCTCGATGTGCCGCCGGACCGCGCAGGCGGTGTTCGCGGACCTCGGCGAGGCGGGCAGGCTGCGCCTGTTCGATGAGCTCAACGAGGTGCGCGAGCTCGCGGCGCTGTCCGCCGACACCTTCGCCAGGCTGAAGAGCATCCTCTTCGGCACCGCCGCCGACCCCCATCCCAACATTCCGCTGCTCGACGGTCACGAGGCCGGCATCGCCCTGGAGGTGATGAAGGACCTGCTCTACGAAGCCTACGTGCGCAAGGGCAAGCTGCAGCAGGCCATGTTGGTGCGCCGCTTCTTCCTCGAAGAGACCCAGACCAACATCACGCCGCTCAGCAGCGCCGGCTGATCGTTGCACATAATGGGGGGCCGGCCTAAAGTACCGCCAATGCCAGCCGATAACCCGGGCATGTTCGACGGTGCCGACACAGTCGTGCTGTACGAGGAGCTCGCCTTCCAGGGCGTGCTCCCGGTCCTATGGCGCCCCTCCCCCGGGACGTTCGACGCCGATGCCGCCGCCAGCCTCGCCGAGCGCAATCAGCAGGTGCTGCAGGCCTGGGACGCCCTGGAAGAGCACGGCCCGGTCGAGAAGCCGGACGAGAACAGCCCCTACGCCATCGACCTCATGCGCCTCGAGCGCAAGATGAACCTGCTCCTCGACCTGGTCGGCCAGATTCTCGCCACCAACCGTCCCCGTCCCACGCCCGCGTCCGTGCGGTTCAATGCGCTCGGAGCGGTCTGGCGCGGCACGCCCCCGCTGCCGGAGACCGGCGCGCAGGGCATTCTGGAAGTCCATCTGCACGAGTGTCTCGCGCAACCGCTGCGGCTTCCCGGCCGCGTGACGAACGTCACACCGGACGGCAACGTCAAGGCACGCTTCATCCCCCTCGGCGATTCCGTCGCCGACCTCATCGAGAAGATGGCGTTCCGCCGCCACCGACGCCAGATCGCCGGGACGCGCACCGTCCGCTCGCTCAATCCGATCCGATAGCGCGCTCCCTCACCGTCGCTCGCCGCCTTGTGATTGCCGTCACGAAGCGCGAGCGAAGCTGTCTCCACTTGCCCACAACCGGATGCGCTTCACATCCCGGTCCCGCTTCGCCGAGCAACACTGGCCGCGCGGGACGAGGTTCCATCAAGGCGGCAGCGTGTGCCGCTCGCATCAGGGCCGCGGGTACCGATGAACAAAAGCATTAACGGTATGAGTACGCGGGAGTCAAAATGTCGGCAGCGCAGAGTTTCTCGGGCCTCGCACCGGTCAGAGACGAGAGCGCTTCATCCGATATAACAGTCACCGCCGCCGCCCGGCTTCCCTCCGGCAATTCGCCGGCCATCCGTGAGGTCGTCGGCCTCATCCGCCAGGTGGCCGGCCACGATTCCACGGTGCTCATCCTCGGCGAGTCCGGAACCGGCAAGGAAGTCGCCGCCCGCGCCATTCACGATCTGAGCCCGCGGCGCAACCGTCCGTTCGTCGCCGTCAACTGCGGCGCGATTCCCGCCGAGCTCCTCGAGTCGGAGCTGTTCGGACACGAGAAGGGCTCCTTCACCGGCGCGATCGCCGGCCGCAAGGGCCGCTTCGAGATCGCCGAGGGCGGCACGCTGTTTCTCGATGAGATCGGCGACATGAGCCCCTCGATGCAGGTGAAACTCCTGCGCGTGCTGCAGGAGCGCGTGTTCGAGCGCGTTGGCAATCACGTGCCGATGCGATGCAACGTACGCATCATCGCCGCCACGCATCGCAATCTGGAAGACTCGATCGCCCGCGGCACCTTCCGCGAGGATCTCTTCCACCGCATCAACGTGTTTCCCATCGAAATGCCGCCGCTGCGCAGGCGTATCGAGGACCTGCCGCTGCTCGTGCGCGACTTCGTCGCGCAGAACGTGTCGGATGGACGGTCGCCGGTGCACTTCGCGCAGCGCACCCTCGGCGCTCTCGCGCTGCACCCGTGGACCGGCAACGTGCGCGAGCTGGGCAATCTCATCGAGCGCCTGTCGATCATCGCCTGCGGGCGCATCGTGCAGATCGAGGATCTGCCGTCGAAGTACCGCCCGCCGGAAGGCTGGGTATGGGAAGAGCGGCAGAGCGGACGAGCGGATCCGGAGGCGGAGACCGGCGATGAGCCGGCTCTCGACGGCGAAGAGACGCTCGAGCTGCTCGAGACCGGCACGATTGCCGGCATCACGGCGACGGGCGCCGCCGCAGCCGATTCGCCGACCTCGCTGCCGGAGGCCGGCCTCGACCTGCGGGCACATCTGCTCGCGATCGAGCGCGCTCTCGTGCAGCAGGCGCTCGATCGCGCCAACGGCACCGTCGCGCACGCCGCGCGTCTCCTCAACCTGCGCCGCACGACGCTGGTCGAGAAGCTGCGCAAGCTCGGCATCGAGGCGGCGACGGAAGTTTGACGCCGCGGCGGCGGATTGCTGCCGCCACCGTGACCGCGTTCACGCTTTGCCGCCGGTTTGCGCCCGGCACGCCTTTTGCACCCTCCCTCACCACGAAGCGGCCCCGCATGTGGGAGGTTGGATGTCCGAGTCAGACGAAACACCGTTGGCGCGCCCCGCCGGCGACGAGCCCAGCGCACGGCGCACCGAATCCGATCCGGTAGCCCTCGCGCCGAGCTCCCGTCGTCTGGTCGAGCTCGCGCGGCGGGTCGCGCACAGCGACTGCACGGTGCTCGTGGTCGGCGAGTCCGGCACGGGCAAGGAGGTCCTGGCGCGCTACATCCATCGCCGCTCGCCGCGCGCCGGCCGGCCGCTGGTCGCCGTCAACTGCGCCGCCATTCCCGAGAACATGTTGGAAGCGATGCTGTTCGGCTACGAGCGCGGCAGCTTCACCGGCGCGCACGCCGCGCATCCCGGCAAGTTCGAGCAGGCCCAGGGGGGAACCCTCCTCCTCGATGAGGTGACCGAGATGCCGCTCGGCCTGCAGGCGAAGCTGCTGCGCGTCCTGCAGGAGCGGGAGGTCGAGCGCCTCGGCGGCCGCACCCCCGTGAGCCTCGATGTGCGCGTCATCGCCACGACCAACCGGCGGCTGCGCGAGGAAGTCGCCGCCGGCCGCTTCCGCGAGGATCTCTACTACCGTCTCAACGTGTTCCCGCTCGCCATCGCGCCCCTGCGGCTGCGGCGGGACGACGTACTGCCGCTCGCCATGCAGCTGCTCACCGCGCGCTGCCGGCCGGGCGAGGCGATCCCGGCGCTGAGCGCCGAGGCCGCCCACCTGCTGCTCACCTACGCCTGGCCGGGGAACGTGCGCGAGCTCGACAACCTCCTGCAACGCGCGCTCATCCTGCTCACCGGCGCGGTGATCCGGCCCGAGCACATCCAGTTCGAGCTCGCCAACGAGGCGCCGCAGCCCGCCGCCGGGCCCGCGGCGCTGCACTCGCTCGCCGGCTCGCTGGTGCAGGCGGAGCGCGACCTCATCCTCGACGCGCTGCGCAGCCATCAGGGCAGCCGCCGCGAGGCGGCCGAGCGCCTCGGCATCAGTCCGCGCACGCTGCGCTACAAGCTCGCGCGCCTGCGCGAGGCGGGCGTCGACGTACCGGCCGCCTGAGGAGAGCCGCATGAGCCAGATGGAAATCGACCAGGTCCTCGCCCAGATCCGCGCCCTCTCGACCCAGGTGCGCCCCAACGGGCCGCAGCCGCCGGCCGCGCAGGGGACCGGAGCGAGTGAGTTCGCGACCCTCCTGCGCCAGGGCATCGACCAGGTGAACCAGAGCCAGCAGCACGCCACGCAGCTCGCCGACGCGTTCGCGCGCGGCGCCCCCGGTGTCGAGCTGTCTCAGGTGATGGTGCAGATGGAGAAGGCGAGTGTCTCGTTGAAGGCGCTGACCCAGGTGCGCGACCGCATCGTCAGCGCCTATCAAGACATCATGAACATGCAGATGTAACGCTACGGATCTGACTTTCGACCATGGCAGCCGATTCCGCTACTCTCTCCAACGGCCTGGCCAAAGGCCAGGCGGGCAACCCGGCCGACGGTCCGGCCAATGTCCCGGCCGGCATCTCCGCATTGCCCGCGAGCCTGCGGCCGCTGCTGATCCTGATCGGCATCGCGGCCGCCGTCGCGGCCGGCGTCTGGATCGTGCTCTGGTCGCGCGGCCCGACCTACAGCCTGCTCTACGCCAATCTGTCGCCGCAGGATGAGGCGCAGGTGGCTCAGGCCCTCGACGGGGCGCAGATTCCCTACAAGCTGGACACCGCCGGCAACGGCATCGAGGTTCCGGTCGAGCGCCTGGACGAGGCGCGCCTGAAGCTCGCCGGCCAGGGCCTCACGGACAACGACAGCTTCGCCGCCCTGGAGAAGAGCTCCGGCTTCGGCGTCAGCCAGTTCATGGAGGACGTGCGCTACCAGCATGCGTTGGAGATGGAGCTCGCCCGCACCATCGCCAGCATGCAGCCGATCGGCGGCGCCCGGGTCAATCTGGCCGAGCCGCAGCAGTCGGTTTTCGTCAGCGACAACCGGACCGCCAGCGCCTCGGTGTTCGTGCAATTGAAGCCCGGCGCGACGCTCGACCCCGAGCAGGTGCAGGCCATCGTCAACCTGGTGGCCTCCAGCGTGCCGAATCTCTCCCCTGGAGAGGTGACCGTCGTCGACCAGCAGGGCAACCTGCTGTCCGCGCCGAACAGCCGCGACCCCTATGCCACGGACGAGCGCGAGTACGACATGGTCCATCGCATGGAGACCGATTATGCGCGGCGCATCGAGGCGCTCCTCACCCCTCTCGTGGGGCCGGGGCTGGTGCACGCGCAGGTGGTCGCCGAGCTCAACATGGGCACCAGCGAGCAGGCCAAGGAGCTCTACGCTCCGAACAGCCAGATCGTCCGCAGCGAGCACCTCTCGCAGCAGAGCGCGGGCGGCCCGGCATCCGGCGGCGTGCCGGGCTCTCTCTCCAATGAGCCTCCGGCCCCAGGGGTGGCGGTACCGCTCTCGGCAAACCAGTCGAGCGACTCATCCGCCCAGAGCGGTGCGGCCGCAACCAGCGGCGGACAGAACACCACACCGGCAGACGCGGCGGCCACCGGCGCCGTCGCAACGCCGGCAAGCACGGCCCGTACACCGGCGACGGAGCCCGTCGGCGGCACGGTGGGCGCAGTCGGCGGCAACACGGTCTCCAGCGACGTCACCCGCAACTATGAGATCGACCGTACGGTCGATTACACCGACCAACCTGCCGGCACCGTCCGCCGGCTGACAGTGGCCGTGCTGATCGGCGATCGCACCGTGACCGGACCGAACGGCAAGGTGACGAGCGTGCCGCTCAGCACGGAGGAGCTGGGGCGAGTCACTCAGCTCGTCAAGGATGCTGTCGGATTCGACGCATCGCGGGGTGACAGTGTCAGTGTCGTGAATGCGTCGCTGGATATCCCCAGCACGCCCGCCGCGAGCAGCCCCAGCTTCCAGGCGGCGCCGCTCTGGCAGAGTCCCTTCCTCTGGAGTCTCCTGCGGATCGTCGCCGGCCTGGTGGTGGTGCTGGTGCTGGTCCTTTCCGTGCTGCGGCCGCTGGTGAGAACGCTCATCGCGCCCATGCGCCTGTCATCAGCGGCGGGTCCTGGCGCGCAGGCCCTGCCCGGCACGGCGTCGGGCGCATCCGCGGCCGCTCTGCCCGCCGGGCAGAAGGAGGCGGTCGTGACCGCCCTCAGCCACGAGCAGCAACTGGCGCAGGCGCGCACGCTCGTGGGCCAGGACCCGAAGCGAGTCGCGCAGGTCGTGCGCGGCTGGGTAGGCGCCGATGAGTGAGCGCACCGACCGGCGGGAAGCCGCCCGCAGCGGCACCGAGCGCGCCGCCATCCTGCTGCTGACGCTCGGCGAGAACGAGGCCGCCCAGGTGCTCAAGCACATGGGCGCCAAGGAGGTGCAGCGCATCGGCACCGCAATGGCCAAGCTCTCCCACGTCTCGCGCGAGGAAGTGCACGGCGTGGTCTCCGACTTCGCGCTGACGGTCGAGAGCCAGACCTCGGTCGGCGTCGGCGCCGACGAGTTCCTGCGCAAGGTGTTGGTCGATGCCCTGGGCCAGGACAAGGCCGCGAGCATCATCGACCGGATCAACATCGGCCGCTCGACCAAGGGCCTGGAGGCGCTGAAGTGGATGGACTCGCGCCAGGTGGCCGAGCTCATCCGGCTCGAGCACCCGCAGATCATCGCCATCGTGCTCGCCTACCTGGATCCCGACCAGGCGGCCGAGGTGCTGGCGCACATGCCGGCGAACACTCGCGCCGACGTCGTCGCGCGCATCGCCACGCTCGACGGCGTGCAGCCGAGCGCGCTCACCGAGCTCGACGACATCATGGAGAAGCAGTTCGCCGGCAAGTCCGCCGGCAAGACCTCGGCGCTGGGCGGCGCCAAGGCGGCCGCCAACATCATCAATTTCCTGGAGCCGAGCCAGGAGAGCGCGCTCATGGAGCAGATCCAGAAGGCCGACGAGGCGCTGGCCGCGCGCATCCAGGATCTCGTGTTCGTGTTCGACAATCTGATCGACCTCGACGACCGCAGCATGCAGGAGCTGCTGCGCCAGGTACCCGCCGAGAAGCTGCTGCTCGCCATGAAGGGCGCGGACGAGTCGCTGAAGGAGAAGATCTTCAAGAACATGTCGCAGCGCGCCGCCGAGATGCTGCGCGACGACCTGGAGGCCAAAGGCCCGGTGCGCCTCTCCGAGGTCGAGGCGGCCCAGAAGGAGATCCTGCAGACCGCCCGCAAGCTGGCCGAGGCCGGCACCATCGCACTCGGCGGCAAGGGCGAGGAATATGTCTGACGCGCAGAGCGGCCGCACGGCACCGGCGCCGATCGAGCGCTGGCGGCTGCCGGAAGTCGAGGGGCCCATCATCGGACGAACGCGCGAGGACCGCCGGGCCGCCGCGGCCGAGGAGTCGCTGCGGCTCGCGCTGAAGGAGGCGGAGGGGCGGGGCTACGAGGCCGGCATGGCCCGTGCGCGCACCGAGACGGGTACGCGTCTCGCGGCGCTCGAGGAGCGGGTCAAGCGTCTCGATGCGGTGTTGCGGCTCCTCGCACGGCCGCTCGAGCAGCTCGACGCCGACATCGAAAGCGAGCTCGCGCAGCTGGCGCTGGCCGTCGGCAAGCAACTGGCGCGGCGCGAGCTGCGCATAGACCCCGCGCAGGTGATCGCCATCCTCAGGGAATCCCTGGCGCTCCTCCCGGCCGCGGCACGCGAGGTGCGGATTCATCTGCATCCGGAAGACGCCGCGACGGTGCGGGAGCACCTCACCGTCCCGGCCGGCGATCGGGCCTGGACGATCGTCGAGGATCCGACATTGTCGCGCGGCGGATGTGTCGTTCACAGCCAGTCCTCGCGCATCGACTCGCGGCTCGAAGCGCGCATCGCCGCCGTTGCCGCGAGTGCGCTCGGCGATGAGCGCGCAGCGCCGCGCGAGGCGCCGCCGTGACCGCATCTCTCAATCTTGCGCGCGGCGCCATCTGGCGCGACGGTCTGCAGCGCCGGGTATCTGCAGTGCAGGAGACGGAGCCTCCTGCCGTCGAAGGCTCGCTCACCCGTATGGTAGGCCTGACGCTCGAGGCGGCAGGGTGCCAGGCATCGGTCGGCGATTACTGTGACGTCATTGCCGGCGACGGCTCGCGGACCGCGACGGAAGTGGTCGGCTTTGCCGGCGACCGGCTCTACCTCATGCCCTCGGGCGATGCGCACGGCCTCGGTCCCAACGCGCGCGTCATCCCGCGTCAGCGGGCCGGGACGGTCCGTGTCGGACCCGAGCTTCTCGGCCGCATCGTCGATGGCGCCGCGCAACCGCTGGACGGTCTCGGCCCTCTCTCCTGCAGTGCTTCCGTGCGTCTGACGGGCCGGCCGATCAACCCGTTGTCGCGGCATCCCATCAGCGAGCCGCTCGACGTCGGCATCCGCTGCATCAACTCCCTCCTGACCATCGGTCGGGGACAACGTGTAGGGCTATTCGCCGGAAGCGGCGTCGGCAAAAGCGTCCTCCTCGGCATGATGGCCCGCTACACCAGCGCGGATGTCATCGTCGTCGGGCTGATCGGCGAGCGCGGCCGCGAAGTCAAGGAATTCGTCGAGCGCATCCTGGGGCCCCAAGACCGTGCCCGTGCGGTGGTCGTGGCCACGCCGGCGGATCATCCGCCGTTGATGCGCCTGCATGGCGCCTGGCTCGCCACGGCGATCGCCGAGTATTTCCGCGACCAGGGCGCCAGCGTGCTCTTGCTGATGGACTCGCTGACGCGATTCGCCCAAGCACAGCGCGAGATCGCCCTCGCCATCGGCGAGGCGCCGGCCACCAAGGGCTATCCCCCTTCGGTGTTTGCGCGCCTGCCGCAACTCGTCGAGCGGGCCGGCAACGGCGCCTCGGGCTCCGGCTCCATCACCGCCTTCTACACCGTTCTCACCGAGGGCGACGATCAACAGGATCCGATCGCGGACTCCGCCCGTGCCATCCTCGACGGCCACATCGTCCTCGCGCGCCGCATCGCCGAGAGCGGCCATTATCCGGCGATCGACGTCGAGGCCTCGATCAGCCGCGCGATGTACGAGATCACCACGGCGGCGCATCAGGCGGCGGCACGGCAGTTCCGCCAGGCCCTGTCGACGTATCAGCAGCACCGCGACCTCATCGCCATCGGCGCTTATCAGCGCGGCAGCGATCCGCGCGTGGACCAGGCGCTCGCGCTCTGGCCGCGCATGCAGCGCTTCATGCAGCAGGACATGCGCGAGCGGGTCAATCTCGCGGCGAGCCTCGCCGCCCTCAACGAAACTCTCTCCGAGTCCAGTAAATGAAAAAAACCGAGCGGATCGGCATGGTGCGGCGCGTCGTCGACGACATCGAGCGGCGCAAGGCGGAAGCGCTGGCGGCCTGCGAGAAGAGCGTGCTCGCGGCGCAAGCGAAGCTCGACGAGCTCGAATCCTATCGCGCCGGCTACGTGCGCGACTTTGCCCGCCGCGCCGGAACCGGCATGAGCGGCGCCGGCGTACGCGAATATCAGGTCTTCCTGACCCGTCTCGACGAGGCGCTGCGGCAGCAATCGCAGATCCTCGCGCAGGCCCGCCTCAAGCGCAGCGCGGAGCTCGAGAGCTGGCGCAACGCCGCCCGGCGGGCAGCCGCCGTCGGCAACCTCGCCACCCATTGGCAGGCCGAGGAGCGGTTGGCCGCGGACAAGGTCGAGCAGAAGGAGAGCGACGAGCGCTCGCAACAGCTCTGGTCGCGCCGAACCCTGGCCCATGGCGGTTGATCGCATGCTGACATCACCCATCCTGCCGCAGCCCGCGGCGGCGGCATCTTCTGCCGCGAAATCCGCAGCGCCGGCGTCCGCGAACACACCCTCGATCGGGGCGTCCGACTCCTCCAGCGGCGGCAGCGGCTCGGCAAGAGCGGAGTCCCCGGGCAGCGGCTCCTCGCCGACACGTGACTCCGGCAGCGCCCGCTCGGACTCATCCGATTCCCGCACCTCGGACCAGGCACGAGCCGCAAATCCCGGCGCCTCGGGCGACGGTCCTCGCTCAGGACAGTCGACGGCACGCCACTCGGGGAGCTCTCCGGCGCCGTCGGCGTCCTCGGGCTCTGCGAAGTCTTCTTCGACTTCTTCGACGTCCGGGGCCGGGACGTCAACACAGCCTGATTCCGACACCGACAATTTTGCCGCGACACTCGCCCAGTCGCTCGCCGCGGCGCCGGCCACTCAGGCCGCGACGGCCGCCGGCAGCGGTGGAACGGCAAGTGCCGGGTCCGGCGCAGCGCAGCCGGGCGCGCAGCCGGCAAAGCACACCGCGGCGAATCCCGATGCCGCATCCAACGCCCTCGCGCTCCTCGAGAACGCGCTGGCGGGCGTGCTGGCAGCCGCTCCCGCCGTATCAGGGGCCCCCACCGCTGACTCGGCGACCACCGCCGGCGGCACGTCCTCGCAAAGCGGTCAGTCCGCGACCGCCCAGAGCGGGTCCGCCGCGTCTGATTCGCAACTCATCCAGGCGCTCGCGGCTGACGCGAAAGCGTCCGCCTCGACTCTCGCCTCCGCGGCTGGCTCGCCAGCGGGTCCGACAGCCGGCCCGGCATCTGCCGCCGTCCCCGCGGCGACAGCGGGTGCGGTCACCGCGACGCTCGCGGCCGCACAGTTGGCGGCGGGATCGCATGTTGGCTCACAGCAGGCGACTCCGGCCTCCGGGAGCATAACGCTGAGCTCGCAGGTGGGCTCGAGCGCCTGGACGGACGAGCTCGGCGCCAAGGTCACTTGGATGGCCAACCAGGGCATCGATTCCGCTTCCCTGCAGCTCTCCCCGGAGCATCTCGGGCCCTTGCAGGTCAACATTTCGGTGCACGACGGCCAGGCGAGTGTCTGGTTCGGCGCCGCGCAGCCGGATACCCGCACGGCACTGCAGCAATCGCTGCCGCAGCTTCGCCAGCTGTTCGCCAATCAAGGGCTCGCTCTGACCGATGCCGGCGTGTCGCACGAATCGCCTCGGGAACAGGGCCGGCAAACCCCCGCGCGCGGCGGGGCGGCAGTTTCCGCAGTTGCAACCGCCGGCCTCGACGGCTCACCCGGACGCATTCAGGTCGCGAGCGGACTCGGTCTCGTCGACACCTACGCCTAGCCTCGGAAAGGCGCCGCCAAAAAACCGTCGCCCGCCTCCGACTGCGACGCGTCTCACACTCTTCGATCCGCTACAAATCCGTTACTGCTCAGTCACTTAAGCGCATTCCGACACCCGTGGCATGGCCGTTGCAGCCTCGGCCACGAACCCACAGGCGCGCCTGGCGCGCCACGCGCAGGAGATGACAGAGCGATGCCCGACGTATCCGCCCTCGCCCCCACGATAGATCCGGCCGGTGCCGAAGCGCCCGCGGCGGCGAAGCGCCGCATGCCGTGGCTGATCATCATTGGCGCTGCGGTACTCGTCATCGGGCTCGGCGCCGCGCTGGCCCTCCTCCACGGCCGCCCGGCCGCGGGCCACAAGGGCGCGGCGGCCGCGCCCTCCGGACCGCCGCTGTATCTGGCGCTCGATCCGCCCTTCGTCGTCAACTTCCAGGCCGATCAGATCGTGCGCTTCCTGCAAGTCTCGATCGAGGTGATGTCGCGCGATCCGCAGACCCTCGACCTGCTCAAGGCCAACGATCCGGTGGTGCGCAACGACCTGTTGATGCTCCTCGGCAATCAGAAATACGCCACGCTCGCCTCGCCCGTGGGCAAGGAGCAGCTGCGCGCCGATGCGCTCGCCGTCGTCCGCAAGGACGTGGCGCAGGCCGGCGGCGATCCCAAGCGCCTCGAGGCCGTGTACTTCACCAGCTTCGTGATGCAGTAACCCGCGCCAGGTCGACCCACGCATGAGCCAAGAGAAGATCCTCGACCAGGCCGAGATCGACGCCCTGATTCACGGCGTCGATACGGGCGCGGTGAGCACCGAGGCGCCGCCGGCCCCGAACGAAGCCCGCATCTACGATTTCAACAATCAGGTGCGCATCGTGCGCGGGCGGATGCCCACGCTCGAGATGATCAACGAGCGCTTCGCCCGTCTGAACCGCGTCAGCCTGTACAACCTGCTGCGCCGCTCGCCGGAAATCGCCGTGGGCGCGGTCGAGATCAAGAAGTTCAGCGAGTACGTGCATACGCTGCACGTGCCGACGAGCCTGAACCTCGTCAAGATCAATCCCTTTCGCGGCACGGCGCTGGTCGTGCTCGACCCCAAGCTGGTGTTCGCGGTGGTCGACAACTTCTTCGGCGGCACCGGCCGGCACGCCAAGATCGAGGGCCGCGAGTTCACCGCGACCGAGCAGCGCATCATTCACATCGTGCTGCGCAGCGTCTTCGCCGACCTGCGCGAAGCGTGGTCGCACGTCGCCACCATCGATCTCGAGTATCTGAACTCCGAGATCAACCCGCACTTCGCCAACATCGTCTCCCCGTCGGAGATCGTGGTCGTCACCTCCTTCCACATCGAGCTGGACGGCGCCGGCGGCAACCTGCACGTGACCATGCCCTACGCCATGATCGAGCCGCTGCGCGAGATACTCGATGCCGGCGTCGCGAGCGACCGCGTGGAGAAGGACGAGCGCTGGATGACGTGCCTGCGCGAAGAGATGGAAGACGCGGAAATCGAGCTCACCACGGTGCTCGGGCGCTCCTCGGTGACGCTGGCGGAGCTGCTGAACCTGAAGGCGGGCGATGTACTGCCGTGCGACTTCACGGGCAAGGTGACCGTGGTCGCCGAGGACGTGCCCGTCTTTCGCGGCAGCCTCGGCCTCTCGCGCGGCCGCCAGGCGGTGCAGGTCAGGGAGCGCGTCCGCCGCGGCAAGCCCGGCGCCGAGTCCCCATCCGTTCCCGGCAAGTAACGAGAGCAACCGAGGTCCCCATGTCCGCCAATCCCGCCGAGGCCCGCCCCGCCGAGCTCAACGAGCTCACCGAAGAGGGCGAGCCGGCCAACAGTGACGTCAATCTCGAAGTCATCCTGGACGTGCCTGTGACACTGTCCATGGAAGTCGGACGCACCCGGATTCCGATCCGCAACCTGCTGCAGCTCAACCAGGGCTCCGTCGTCGAGCTCGAGCGCGCCGCCGGCGAGCCGTTGGACGTGTTCGTGAACGGCACCCTGGTCGCTCACGGCGAGGTGGTCGTCGTCAACGAGCGCTTCGGCATCCGCCTGACCGACGTGATCAGTCCCGCTGAGCGCCTGCGCAAGCTCAAATGAGCCAGCTCTTCGCCGCCCCCCACGCCGCTGCCGCCGCGGCACCCGTCGGTGCGGGCGGGCTCGTCTCCGTCACCTTCGCGCTGCTCGTCGTGCTCGCCGCGATTTTCGCGGTGGCATGGCTGGCGCGTCGCGTGCGCGGGATCGGCAGTCGCGTCGGGCACGCCATCGACGTGCTCGCCGACATGCCGCTCGGCCCCAAGGAGCGCGCCGTGCTCCTCAAGGTGGGCGGCGAGCAAATCCTGGTCGGCGTCGCGCCCGGCCGCGTGAGCGCCCTGCACGTGCTGCGCGAGCCCATCGAGCTGCCGAAGGCCGCCGCCGCAGCCTCCCCGGCCGCGCTCTCGTTCGGCGCGCTGCTCAAGCGGAGCCTGGGAAAGTGAAGGCCGTGCGCAAATTCCTGCCGCTCGCGGTCCTGCTGCTGGCTCCCGCCGTGAGCTGCGCCGCCCCCGGCATCCCGGCCTTCAGCGTCCAGACCGCCGCCGGCGGCGGTCAGACCTACACGCTGACGCTGCAGGTACTGGCGCTGATGACGGCGCTCTCCCTGCTGCCCGCCATCCTCCTCATGATGACGGCCTTCACGCGGATCGTGATCGTGCTGAGCATTCTGCGCCAGGCGCTCGGCACCAACACGACGCCGCCGAACCAGGTGCTGCTCGGGCTCGCGCTCTTCCTGACCTTCTTCGTCATGTCCCCGGTGATCAACCGCATCGACCAGGTCGCCTACCAGCCCTACGCGGCCGGCACCATAGACGCCGCGACGGCGCTCACCCGCGCCGAGGTGCCGCTGAAGGAGTTCATGCTGCATCAGACGCGCGAGAGCGATATCGCCACCTTCGTGCGCATCGCGGGCGGCAGCGGCTACTCCACGCCGCTCGAGGTCCCGATGAGCGTGCTCGTGCCGGCCTTCGTCACGAGCGAGCTGAAGACGGCGTTCCTCATCGGCTTCCTGCTCTACATCCCATTCGTGATCATCGATCTCGTGACCGCGAGCGTGCTGATGTCCATGGGGATGATGATGGTCTCGCCCGTGCTCATCTCCCTGCCCTTCAAGCTCATGCTGTTCGTGCTGGTCGACGGCTGGGCGCTCATCATGGGCACGCTCGCCCAGAGTTTCTATCACTGAGGCACGACATGACACCCGATACAGTCATGGCCATCGGCAGCCGCGCCCTCGAGATGACGCTCGCCCTGGCCGCGCCCATGCTGCTCGCCGCGCTGATCACCGGCGTCGTCATCGGCGCTTTCCAGGCGGCGACCTCCATCAACGAGATGACGCTCTCCTTCATCCCCAAGCTGGTCGCCATCTCGCTCACTCTCGCGATCGCGGGTCCCTGGATGCTGAAGACGCTCGTCGGCTACACGCACGAGCTCATCGTGAGCATTCCCGGCCTGATCAACTGAAGGCCGCGCCGCCGCACGCCATGATCACCCTGACCTCGACACGACTGGACACCTGGCTCGCGGAGCTCTTCTGGCCGTTCGTGCGCATCGGCTCCTGCTTCATGGTGGCGCCGGCATTCGGGTCGGTGTCGGTCCCGGTGCGCGTGCGGATCGTGCTCGCGGGCGCGGTGGCGCTGCTGGTGGCGCCGCTGGTGACGATTCCCGACATCACGCCGTTCTCCGCGGCCGGGGTCGTCATCACCCTCCAGCAGGTCGTCATCGGGGTCGCGCTCGGCTTCTCGCTGCAGATTCTCTTCGAGGCGGTGTCCCTGGGCGGCGAGCTGCTCGCCAGCAGCATGGGGCTGTCGCTCGCCGCCAACCTCGACCCGCAGAACGGCGCCAGCACGCCGGCGGTCGGCCAGCTCTACACGGTGCTCGTGACGCTGATCTTCCTCGTGCTCAACGGGCACCTCGCGCTCATCCGCACACTCGTCGACGGCTTCCGGACGCTGCCGATCGGCACGGCGGGGCTGGGCGCCGCCGGACTCTGGTCCGTGGTCACTTGGGGCTCGCAGCTCTTCTCCGGGGCGCTCGCCGTGGCGCTGCCGGGAGTGACGGCGCTCCTCATCGCCAACCTCGCCTTCGGGGTCGTGAGCCGCGCCGCGCCGACGCTCAACATCTTCTCGGTGGGGCTGCCGGTCGCGCTGGTCTTCGGGCTGGTGGCGATCCTCGCCGGCCTGCCCGCGCTCGAATCGAGCTTCATCGATCATCTCGCCCTGGCGCTCGAGTTCCTGCGCCGCCTGAGCGGAGCCTGACACCGTGGCCGAGAACGAAAACGGTCAGGAACGGACCGAGAAACCAACAGCCAAGCGCCTGGAGCAGGCGCGGGAGGACGGTCAGGTTCCCCGGTCCCCGGAGCTCAATACCGCGGCGGTCCTGCTCGTCTCCGCGGGCGGCCTGCATTTCCTCGGCGGCTCCATCGGCGCGTCGTTCCTCGGCATCATGAGGTCGGGGATGAGCCTCGATCCCGCCCAGGCAACCGATCCGGGCCTGGCGCTCGCGACCGCCGCCGCCGAGATGCTGCACGCCCTGCTCGCCTGCGCCCCCATCATGGGCCTGACGCTGGTCGCGGCGCTCGCCGCGCCCATGGCGCTCGGCGGCTGGAATCTCAGTCTCGAGGCGCTGACGCCGGACTTCACGCGGCTCGATCCGATCGCGGGCTTCGGCCGGTTCTTCTCCGCGCGGGGCGCCGTCGAGCTCGCCAAGGCGTTCGGCAAATTCCTGGTGGTCGGCCTCATCGCGTTCATCGTGCTGCGCCAGCAATCGCCCCACCTGCTCGCGCTCGGCACCATGCCGCTTCACGCCGCGATCGCGCAGGCCGTGAGTCTCACGTCCGATGCGCTGCTCGCCGTCTCCGCCGGGCTCGGGCTCATCGCGGCCATCGACGTGCCCTGGCAGCTGCACCAGTACTCGCAGAAGCTCATGATGAGCCGCGAGGAGATCCGCCAGGAGCTCAAGCAGAGCGAGGGCGCGCCCGAAGTCAGGGGCCGGATCCGCCGCATGCAGCGCGAGGTCGCCCGCCGCCGGATGATGCACGACGTGCCCAAGGCAGATGTCGTGGTGGTCAACCCGACGCACTTCGCCGTTGCGCTGCGCTACGACGAGAAGCGCATGCGCGCCCCGCTCGTCGTCGCCAAGGGCACGGACCTCGTCGCCGCCCGCATCCGCGAGATCGCAACCGAGCACTCGGTGCCGATTTTCGAAGCGCCGCCGCTCGCCCGCGCGCTGCACCACAGCGTCGAGATCGGCGGTGAGATCCCGGCGACGCTCTACGTGGCCGTCGCCCAGGTCCTCACCTACATCTACCAGCTCAAGGCGGCGCGCACTTCCGGCGCGCGCCCTCCCGAGCCTCCGGCCATCGACCCGGGGCTGGACCCCGGCATTGACGCGACGCGCCACTGATCCATGACCACCGCCACCACGACATCGAGCCCCACCCTGCCGACCTGGCGGGACCTGCTGCGCGCCGGCATCGGCGTGCCGGCGGGCGTCCTCGCCGTGCTCGCCATGGTGATCCTGCCGCTGCCGCCGATGGCGCTCGACATACTCTTCACGTTCAACATCGCGCTCTCGATCGTGATCGTGATGGCGGTGTTCTACGTCGCACGGCCAATCGAGTTCGGCGTCTTCCCGACGGTCCTCCTGCTCGCGACCCTGCTGCGCCTCGCCCTCAACGTCGCCTCGACGCGCGTCGTGCTGCTGCACGGATACAGCGGCCCGCAGGCGGCGGGCCACGTCATCGAGTCCTTCGGCGAGTTCGTGGTCGGCGGCAACTTCGCCGTCGGCGTGGTGGTGTTCATCATCCTGACGATCATCAACTTCGTGGTGGTCACGAAGGGCTCCGGACGCATTTCCGAGGTCAGCGCCCGCTTCACCCTGGATGCCATGCCCGGCAAGCAGATGGCGATCGATGCCGACCTCAACGCCGGCCTCATCACCCAGGACGAGGCGCGCACCCGCCGCGCCGAGATCCGCGCCGAGGCCGACTTCTACGGCGCGATGGACGGCTCCAGCAAGTTCGTCCGCGGCGACGCCATCGCCGGCATCCTGATCCTCCTCATCAACATCATCGGCGGCCTGGCGATCGGCACGATCGGCCACGGGATGGCCGTGACCGACGCCGCCCATACGTACACCCTGCTGACGATCGGCGACGGCCTGGTGGCGCAGATCCCGGCGCTCCTGCTCTCGACCGCGGTCGCCCTCATCGTGACCCGCATGTCGCGGCCGCAGGACATGGGCGGGGAGCTGCGCCGGCAGCTCTTCGGCAATCCCAAGGCGCTCGGCGTGGCGGCGGGCCTGCTCGGCGTCATGGGCCTCATCCCGGGGATGCCGAACGTCCCGTTCCTCCTGATCGCGGCAGTCTGCGGCTCGACCGCCTATCTCATCAACAAGAAGCGCACGGCCGCCACCGCCGCCGCCGCGGCCCCGAAGCCCGCGCCGCCGGCGCCGGAGACCCGCGAGCTGACCTGGGAGGATGTGCGCCCGATCGACCTGATCGGGCTCGAGGTCGGCTACCGCCTCGTCTCGCTGGTCGACAAGCGCCAGAGCGGCGACCTGCTCGGCCGGGTGCGCGGCGTGCGGCGCAAGCTCTCGCAGGAGCTCGGCTTCCTCGTTCCGGCCGTGCACATCCGTGACAACCTCGACCTCGCGCCCAACGTCTACCGCATCAATCTGAGTGGCGTGCCCGTCGGGGAGAGCGTCATCTATCCGGACAAGGAGCTCGCGATCAACGCGGGGCGCGTCTTCGGTCCGCTGCAGGGCATCGCCACCCGCGACCCGGCCTTCGGCATGGAGGCGGTATGGATCGACGCCTCGAGCCGCGATCACGCGCAGGCGCTCGGCTACACGGTGGTCGACCCGAGCACCGTCATCGCCACCCATCTCTCCTGCGTCATCCAGTCCCACGCCAACGAGGTCCTCGGCCACGAAGAAGTGCAGCAGCTCCTCAACGGGCTGGCGAAGAGCGCGCCGAAACTGGTGGAGGATCTGGTGCCGCGCGTGCTGCCGCTCTCCACCGTGGTGCGAGTGCTGCAGAGCCTGCTCGCCGAGCGCATCCCCATCCGCAACATCCGCACCATCATCGAGACGCTGGCGGAGCACGCCCCGCGCTCGCAGGATGCCGCGGTGCTGTTGACATACGTCCGGATCGCTCTCGGCCGGCAGATCGTACAGGACATCGCCGGTATCTCCGCCGAGCTTCCCGTGATCACTTTCGAGCCCGAGCTCGAGCGGCTGCTCTCCGGCTCGCTCGCCGCGAGCTCCACGAGTCCCGGCCTCGAGCCCGGCCTGGCGGAACGGCTGCAGCAGCGCGTCGCCGAGGCGGCGCGGCGCCAGGAGGCCTCGGGCGAGGCGCCCGTGCTGCTCGTCCCGCCGCCGCTGCGCGCGCAGCTCGCGCGCTTCCTGCGCGCGGCGCTGCCGAGTCTGTATGTGCTCGCCTGGAATGAGATCCCCGACAACCGCAAGGTCCGCGTCGTCACCGCGGTCGGCAGGTAAACATGAAGATCGTGAGACATACGGCACCCGACATGCGCCAGGCCCTGCGGGCCGTGCGCGAGCAGCTCGGCGAGGAGGCGGTGATCCTCTCCTCGCGCCGCACTCCGCAGGGCGTCGAGGTCACGGCCGCCGTCGATTTCGAGGCCGGCAGCCTGGATACTCCCGCTGCCGCCGCCGCTGCCGTTGCCGCCGCCGTTGCCGCTTCCCCCCCTGTTCCAACGCCTGCGCCGGCTCCCGCCGCCGCGGCGATGCCCGTCGCCCTGTCGGCGACCGAGCCGGAGGCGCTCTTCCCGCCGCAGCCGGACATGCGGGCGGACGCGATGGGCAGGGAACTGCAGACTCTGCGGCGCATGCTCGAGACCCAACTCGCGCAGCTCGCCTGGAACGACCGCACGCGCCGCGCGCCCGTGCACACCGAGCTGCTGCGCGAGCTTACCGAGATCGGCATCGCGCAGGATCTCGCCGATCACATCGTCGGACAGCTCGATGAGCGGGTGGACCTCGCGCAGGGTCGACGGTTCGCGATCGCGGGACTGTCGCAATACCTCCTGACGACGGGCGATCGCTGGCTGGAGACGGGCGGCACAGTCGCCTTCGTCGGCGCCACCGGCGTCGGCAAGACGACCTTGCTCGCGAAGCTGGCGGTGCGTTGGATCCTGCGGCATGGACCCAGGGACCTGGCGCTGATCGCCTCCGACACGGTGCGTATCGGCGCGCAGGACCAGATGCAGGCCCTGGGGCAGCTCCTCGGCGTGCCGGTGCACGTGCCGGAGCGCTTCGAGGCTCTGCCGGAGCTGATCTCGCGTCTCGAGCGTCACCGGCTGGTGCTCATCGACACGCCGGGCTCTAGCCTGCGCGATGCGCAGCTCTCCGCACGGCTCGCCGTGCTCGCGAGCTCCGCATCCAAGCTGGAGACCGCGCTCGTGCTCGCCGCGAGCACTCAGGCCGGCGCGCTCGAGGAAGCGGTGCAGCGCTTCCGGCCCGCCAACCCGGCGTCGTGCCTGCTCAGCAAGGTGGACGAGGCGACCAGCCTCGGCGGCGCGCTGTCGGTGCTCATCCGCGCGCGGCTGCCGCTCTCCTACACGAGCGACGGCCAGCGCGTGCCCGAGGACCTGAGGCCGGCGAGGTCGCTCGAGCTCGTATCCCACGCCGTGCGGCTCGCCCGGACGACCGGCGCGGCCGCCGACGAAGATTTGCTGCGGCGACGATTTGGAAGGCTCTCACATGCGACGACCTGAGCTCAGTCTCATCAACAACTCCAAGCTCGAGTCCCTCGGCCAGCCCGTGCAGGTGATCGCCGTCACCGGCGGCAAGGGCGGTGTCGGCAAGACGAGCGTGTCGGTCAATCTCGCCACGGCGCTCGCGGCCGCGGGCCGGCGCGTGGTGCTGCTCGACGGCGATCTCGGGCTCGCCAACGCCGATGTCTTCCTCGGCCTCTCGCCGCGCTACACGCTGGCGCACGTGATCTCCGGGGAGCGCACGCTGGATGAGGTGATCGTCGATGCGCCGCAGGGATTCAAGGTCGTGCCCGCCGCCTCGGGCGCGGCCGACCTCGCCAGCATGGGCTCCGCCGAGCACCTGGGCCTGGTGCGCGCCTTCAGCGCGCTGGCGGCCGGCCTCGACGTGCTCATCGTCGACACCGCGGCGGGCATCGCACCGGGTGTGCTGCAGTTCTCACAAGCCTCGCAGCACGTCCTCGTCGTGATCTGCGACGAGCCCGCCTCGCTAACCGACGCCTACGCGCTCGTCAAGGTCCTGAGTCGCAATCACGGTGTCGGCCGCTTCCGGGTGCTCGCCAACCGGACGCGCGCGCC
>JASHVV010000400.1 GCA_030044385.1 Gammaproteobacteria bacterium | reverse complement strand
CAGTACGGCAGAGACTACTTCCGTGTCGATGCGCTCGTCGCGTGGACGCCCGAGATGCGGCGTCGGAAGCCGCACCGATTCCAGGAGATTTGGCGATTGCATCGACGCCTT
Organism: Gammaproteobacteria bacterium; assembly: GCA_030044385.1. Taxonomy (GTDB): domain Bacteria; phylum Pseudomonadota; class Gammaproteobacteria; order Steroidobacterales; family Steroidobacteraceae; genus 13-2-20CM-66-19. The sequence goes on along the minus strand of JASHVV010000400.1, from coordinate 16,336 downwards.
TTTTTTCACCTATTCGCCTCTCGCGGAGCGCACGTTCGCTATGGCAGCTTTACGATACACGATGCCTCGTCGATCGGAGTCGACCCGTCGCGCCGGACGAGGTGGATGGAGCAAGCAGATCCAGGCGGCGTGAGCTGGACGACGCGGAAGCTTCCGGTGGGTCGGTAGTGGACATCCAGCTCAAGGCCGACCCCTCGCGTGTAGAAGTCGAGGGCGCCGGGAGCATACTCGATCCGGCGTGCCTGATAACCTCATGGCGCCTTGCGGAAAGGCTATACCTTGCCAATTTAACTTGTCAATGGCGCTTTTGGCGGTTATCCAAGCAGGCGGCCGCTGCAGGCATTCGCTAACATGTGCCACCTATGACCGATTCGCGCCCGGCGCCGCTTTTTATCGCTGACAGCGTGGGACTGGATTTCCTGAACTCCATCGCGATTCCCGGCGACACGGAAGTCGAGTGGATTGCCTCCGGGAAGGATCTTCTTGCCTGGCTCGAGCAAGCCGGGCTGGTTCCACGTGACGTGTTGGACTCGTTTCGAAAGCATGCCCTTCCAGGCCAACTCGACGCCATTGCAGCCCAAGGGCGCGCGCTGAGGGATTGGTTCAGGCCGTTTGTCCACAAACACATGGGCAGGCCCATCGAGCCGAGGGTGCTGCGCGAATTGGAACCGCTCAATCAGCTCCTGGTGCGGGACGAGGAATTCGTGCAAATCGTGGCTCGCGAGCGGCCCAAGGAGCAAGGGCCCCGGCGCCAATCGGAGAATCGGCGGCATTCCGGCCTCGTCTGGCGCCGGGAGCGGCGGTGGCAGTCGCCGGACACGTTGATACTTCCGCTGGCACGGTCGCTGGCCGACCTCGTCTGCTCGGAGGACTTCACCTACATAAGGCAGTGTGAGGGACCCGATTGCACTCTTCTTTTCGTCGATCGCACTCGGGCCCACGCGCGCAGGTGGTGCAGCATGGCAATCTGCGGCAATCGGGCGAAACAGGCCGCTCACCGGAAGCGTCTCCAGGTAGCGGAAAAGCGCTCGACTTGAGTGCTCAGCCGGCCCGCTGCGTCGTGAGGCGCCGCCGCAGCCACCGGTCGATGCCGAAGTCGATCGACACCGGTCCCGGCCCGAGGGTGATCAGGCTCAGCGCGAGCGCGGCCCAGGGCAGGTGGAAATTCGCCCACCCCGAGGGCACCGTCAGTTGAATGATGCCGACCATGATTAGCAGGCCGAGGGCACCGAGACGCGTGGCGAGGCCCAATATGAGGAGAACGGGAAGGACGATTTCCGCCACTGCGTCAAGGTGCGCGAGAGCATCCGGGAAGGGGTAGGCGTACGCATGACCGAAGAGGTGCAGTTTGAAGATCGACTCGAACAAAGCATCGGCCACCGGGGAGACGGTGAACCAACCGCTCCACTTGGTGAGCCCGGAGCGCAGGAACGGCACTGCGAGAGCGAAGCGCGCCGCGATGGGTGTCAGCAGCGCGGCCCCGCGAGTCACGGCGCCCAGTACGGGGTAGATCCCGTGCACGGCGCGATCCAGGGGAGTCCTCGCCAAGGTGCCGGTCGACAAGGGATTCACGGACATGGGGATTGCTTCCTCGGTTCATGGCAGCCGCGCCGTCTGCGCAGCCGGGCGGCGATGAGTAGCCGCCCCTCGAGAAGGGCGGCGATATGCTCTGAGAGACTGAATGACTCGCTGACCGAGACGGCCCGCGTTGCGGCCTCCGCCAGCGTCCCGCCGCCGGCGAGCGTTTCGAGAAACGCCGCTCCGCCTGGAGGCATTGCGCGCACCTCGACCTCGGCGCCGGGGCGCACAATGAGCGCATCCTCGGCGCCCGCACCAAGTTGGATCGGTGGCGGGTCGTCTTCTGCCACATTGAGGCGCCACAGCGTCAGCGCAGGAAAGGCCGAGCGCACGACGCGTACGGAGGGGTGCAAGGTGAAGCAGAGGTCCCTCGCGCGGTGCCCGGCGACGCCTGCGAGAGCGGCCGGGTCGAGAGGCTCGGCCTCGGCAGCGTGGTAGGCCTCGAGCCAGGCCCGCTCGATCCTTGCGACATCCGCGAGGTAGGGATAGCCCGCGAGCGGCTCGAAGTGCCGCAGAAATTCCGGGAAGCTCTTCCCATAGTGCAGCATGATCGGCGAGCGTGGCGGCTCGCACGTCACGTAATGGGCGGCGCAGGCGCGGAAGAACGCCTCGCCGACCAAGCGGCGGATTGCCGGATAGCCCGCCTCCAGGGCCTCGATGAGGCTCACGGTGACGTTGTTTCGATAAACGTCGAAGCGCGCCGCATCCGCACGGCCCTCCGGATCCAACCCGACCGGCGCTTGCCCGGGATCGAGCAGCGCCCGGGCGAATGATCGCTGCAGCTCACCGAGCCGCGACAAGGGACGCCTCCTCGGCGGTGTCATACGAGTCGAGGATCCCATCGGCCCGGTGGGCCTCGCCGTGCAGGGTCTTCCAGGTCGGCAGCCGCTGATCCCACTCGATCAGCGTCGGGCGGCGGCCGATCCGGTCGATCACCCGGCGGTACAGCCCCCAGACCGCGTCGCTGACAGGCCGGTCGTGGGAATCGATCAGCAGTTCCCGACCCGATGCATCCGAGTCCGCCGAATGACCGCCGAGATGGATCTGCCGGACCGCGTGCAACGGAAACATTTCGACGTAGTGCACCGGATCCCATCGCTGATTCGTGCATGCCACGATCACGTTGTTGACATCCAGCAGCAGTCCGCACCCGGTGCGCCGCGCGACCTCGGCAATGAAATCGGTCTCGGACCAGGTGCTCTCTGCGAACGCGACATACGTGGCAGGGTTCTCGAGCAGCAGCTGCCGGCCGAGCGTCTGGTGTACCTGATCGATGTGTCGGCAGACCCAGGCGAGTGTCTCCGAGTCATACGGCACAGGCAGCAGGTCGTTGAAAAACGCGCCACCGTGAGACGACCAGGCGAGATGCTCCGAGACGAGCGCTGGCTGGTAACGTCGCTCGAGGTCGGCAAGCCGGCGCAAGTGCATGGCATCGAGCGGCGCGGCGGCGCCGATGGACAGCCCAACACCGTGCAGGGACAATGGATAAAGAGCGCGGATCTCGCTGAGGTAGCGGTGTGGCGGGCCGCCGGCGCCCATGTAGTTCTCCGCATGCACCTCGAAAAAGCCGACGTCGGGACGCGTCTCGAGGATCTCCCGATAGTGCGCCGGCTTCAACCCGACGCCGGCGCAGGCCGGCATCGAGCCACGGGGTGGATGAGAAGCGGAGTGGTCCAAGACAGTGCCCGAGGGTGGCGATCCGGACCGGGAGGTAACTCCCCTCCCGGTCCGGCCGGCCACGCTCAGCGCGAGATCGCCGTGAGGCTGCCGGGACCGTCCGGCGTCTGGATGGCGGTGCAGGTGCCTTTCGGAACGAGCTTGAAGGCGTTGCCCGCGTAGTTGCGTGCCGAGGTCCCCGCACAGGTGGTGCCCGGGCCGGCGTAGCAATCGTTCTGGCCCGCGAGGGCCACGCCGTAACACTTCTCCCACAGGCCCGTGTGCAGGGCCTGCATGGTCTTTTGCGGCGGGGTCACGCTCATTCCGCTGGCGCTCGCCGGCAGGGAGCCCAGGGAGGCGATGGCGGCCGCGAATGCGCCGGCCACGAACAGAGACGTGGATCGATTGGACATGGCAAGTCACTCCAGATGGGTTCAGGACGTCAGTCCGCGGGCAGCGCCGCGATGCGTGCGCCACGTGACCCCTGCATATACGGAAACACGGAGCCGAACGTTACAGGGGCGGGCCGCGCTTCCTGCGCCGGTGAGGCTCGATTACGGGATGCTTCGCGACTGACGCGAGAAAATGCCTGTCAACCGGTATTTTTTTGTTGAATGGCGCGCCCGGAGAGATTCGAACTCCCGACCTCATGGTTCGTAGCCATGCGCTCTATCCAACTGAGCTACGGGCGCGCCGCGTGATACCGGGCGCTGGGATCATGAGAGCCATTGGGGAAACGGCCCCCCTGCGCCGGGCCGCGAATCCTAGCATGCCCGCACGCCGCGCGTCGAGAACTACGGCTTGAGCATTGCAGTCCGGCAATTGCGGGGCCGAGGGCGATTGGCTAGGGTAATGTGCGGCAGCCCTTCAAGAAGCAAGTCCAGCGGGGTTTCGGCCCATGATCAAGTCGTTCATTCTCGGCATCATCGTGGCCATCCTGGCCATCGCGGCGTCCATTTACCTCGTCCTCGCCAAGGGAGTGATTCCCGCCGGCGCCGACTCCGGGCCCCTGCCGCTCGAGCACTGGGCGTCGAGACTATCGCTGCACGCTGCCCTGGCGAGCGAAGCGCCCAAGACACCGAATCCGGTGGCTTTGACGGACGCCAATCTGATCGCCGGAATCCAACTGTACGGCCAGCACTGCGCCATTTGTCACGGCACAGCGGCCGGAGACGCCTCGACCAGTCCGGTTGCCAAAGGCGAGTATCCGAAGCCGCCGCAGCTCGGCACCGACGGCGTGGAGGATGATCCGGAAGGCGTGACGTACTGGAAAATCGACCATGGGATACGCTGGACGGGCATGCCGTCCTGGAAGGCGACCCTCTCGGATCAGCAGATGTGGACGCTGGCGCTCTTCCTCAAGCACATGGACAAGCTGTCGCCGGCCGCGGAGCAAGCGTGGCAGGCGGTGACGAACACGCCCCCCGCCCCGGCGCCGTCTCCCGCCCCGCCCGCATCCTCGAGCTCGCCCAGCTCCTGATCGGCCTTCCATGAAACATCAAGCGATCAACCTGCAGCAGAAGTTCTCCCTCTTTCGGGAGCAGTGGCAGCCCAAAGTCGTCGCGGAGATGAACGAATACCAGTTCAAGCTCGTGCGGATCGACGGCGATTTCATGTGGCACGACCACCCGGAGACGGACGAGACCTTCATCGTCCTCGAAGGGACGCTGCGGATCGATCTCGAGGATGGGCCGGTCCACCTCAGCGCCGGCGAGATGTATGTCGTCCCGAAGGGAGTCAGGCACAAACCCTGCGCCGAAGGAGAGGTGAAGCTGATGTTGATAGAGCCGCGCGGTACCTTGAATACGGGGCACGAGGGTGGCGAGCGCACTGCGCCGAACGACGTCTGGATTTGAAGATGCGCCCGACGTTACCTGCTCGCCGCGTGGGCTCGTACACGGTTTCCGACGACCCCGCCCTCCTCGATACGCGCGCCATCCATGCGTATCTGCAACGGTCGTACTGGTCGCCTGACATTCCCCTCGAAGTCGTGGAACGCGCCGTCCGCGGCTCGCTCTGCGTAGGGGCATACGACGGCACCGGCGCGCAAGTCGGCCTGGCCCGCTTCATCTCCGACTATGCGACCTTCTGTTATGTCGGCGACGTCTACGTGCTCGAGGACCATCGCGGCCAGGGTCTGTCGAAGGCCATGCTCGGCATGGCCGTGGACCACCCGCTGCTTCAGGGCCTGCGCCGCTGGAGTCTGGTGACCGCCGACGCGCACGAGCTCTACCGGCAGTTCGGCTTCTCGCCCGTGGCGCAACCGGAGCGGCACATGGAGCGCCTGAACCGCGATATCTATCGGCACCGATGACCGGCGGGCGCCGGCAGCCCCCGTTACGGCTGCGGACGCTCGAGATCTTCCAGAATCGGGCATTCCGGGCGCTCATCGCCGTGACAGCGCCAGGCGAGCTGCGCGAGCGTGTCGCGGATCCGCGTGAGCTCGGCGATCTTGAGGTCGAGCTCGGCGACGTGCGCGAGCGCGAGGCGCTTCACGTCCTCGCTCGCGCGCCGGCGATTGCGATAGAGGGCGAGGAGCTTGTCGATCTCCTCGAGGGAGAACCCGAGGTCGCGCGCGCGGCGGATGAAGCACAGCGTCTGAATGTTGCCCTCGTCGTACGCCCGGTAGCCGTTGGCGAGCCGCTCCGCGGGCTTGAGGAGGCCCCGCTGCTCGTAGAACCGGATGGTCTTCGGCGGCAACCCCGAGCCTGCGGCAGCCTGTCCGATCGTCATGACTTCCCGGGCCTTCAATGCATTCTCCGACCCGCCGCCGGCCGCCAGCGCCGCAGCAGCAGCGCATTCGACACCACGCTCACCGAGGACAAGGCCATGGCCGCGCCGGCGATGACCGGACTCAGCAAGCCGAATGCCGCCGCCGGCAGGCCGATGATGTTGTAAATGAATGCCCAGAAGAGACCCTGCCGGATCTTGCGGTACGTCGCCCGGCTCACCGCGATGGCGTCGCCCAGGAGGCGGGGATCGCCTCGCATCAGCGTCACGCCTGCAGTCTGCATTGCCACATCGGTCCCCGTGCCCATCGCGAAGCCGACATCGGCGGCGGCGAGAGCCGGCGCATCGTTGACGCCGTCGCCCACCATCCCGACCTGCCGCCCTTCCGCCTGGAGACGGCGCACCGTGGCCGCCTTCTCCTCCGGCAACACGCCGGCGAGCACCCGGCGAACGCCGAGCTGCGCCGCCACCGCCGCGGCGGTCCGCTCATTGTCGCCGGTGAGGAGCACGATCTCGATGCCGATCGCACGCAGATGCCGCACCGCGGCGGGCACCTCCGGCTTGATCGGATCCGACACGCCGATCAGGCCCAGCCACCGCGGCTGCGGATCGAGCGCCGCAATCCACATCACGGTCCGTCCCTGCTCCTCCAGGCGTGCCGCCTGCGACTCCCCCTCCTCGATGCCGACGCCGCGCTTGTGCATCAGGCGGCGATTGCCGATCACGACCCGTCTGCCATCCACTCGAGCCGCCACTCCCGAGCCGGCATCGCTCTGAAAGTCCTCGAGCACTGGGCGTGCGGCGCTCTCGCTGCCGCCCGCGCCGAGCTCACGGGCGCGCGCCAGGACCGCGCGCGCCAGCGGGTGCTCGCTGCCGGCCTCCACCGCTGCGGCAAGCTGCAACAGCTCGCGCTCCGAGATGCCGTTCGGCACGACTTCCGTGACTCCAGGCCTGCCCTCGGTCACCGTCCCGGTCTTGTCGAGAACGACCGTATCGAGACGGTGCGCACGCTCGAGCGCCTCGGCATCGCGGATGAGAATACCCGCCCTGGCCGCCACGCCCGTGCCGACCATGAGCGCCGTCGGCGTGGCGAGACCGAGCGAGCACGGACAGGCGATCACCAACACCGACACCGCCGCGATCAGCCCCGCGGCGAAGCGGCCGGTCAACAGCCAGCCGCCGAGGAATGTCGCCAGCGCGATGGCCACGACCACGGGTACGAAGATCCCGGAGACCCTGTCGACGAGGCGCTGCACGGGCGCCTTCCTGAAATGCGCGCCTTCCACGAGCGCGATGATCCGTGACAGCGTGGATTGGTCCCCGACTGCAGTCGTCTCGATGCGCAGCAGACCGCCGCCGTTGATGGAGCCGCCCGTGACGCGGTCACCGGGCCGCTTCATTACCGGCAGGCTTTCGCCCGTCAGCAGGCTCTCATCGACGGCGCTCTGCCCGCCGATCACCGTGCCGTCGACCGCAAGCCGCTCCCCCGGGCGCACCACCACGACATCGCCCACGGCCACGGCGCTCGCGGGAATCTCGATCTCCTCGCTGCCGCGCTCGACGCGCGCCTGCTCCGGCCGCAGCGACAGCAGCGCTTTGATCTGCGCCGTCGTGGAGCGCTTGGCGCGCTCTTCCAACCACTTGCCCACCGTGACGAGCGCGATCACGACGGCCGCGGAGTCGAAATAAAGATGACTCGCGGCCTCGCCCGCCCGCAGGCCCACCAACAGAATATAGAGGCTGTAGAAATAGGCAGCCGAGGTCCCGAGCGCCACCAGCAGATCCATGTTCCCGATGCGCGCGCGCAGCGCTTTCCAGGCGCCGACATAGAATCGGGCCCCGATGACGAACTGCACGGGCGTCGCGAGAGCGAGTTGCAGCCAGCCCGGCATCACGACGCCGAGCATGGGGGCAAGGAGCGGGAGGCTCAGCACCACGGCAACGGCGAGGCGCCGGCTTTCGGCCTGCATCCGCCGCGCCTCAGCCGCCGCGATCCGCCGGTCCTGCTCGACATCGCCCGTCAGGAGCTGCGCCTCGTATCCGGCGCGCCGCACGGCCGCGACCAGATCGGCGGTCCGCAGCGCTCCGGCGCTGCCTTCCACCGAGCCATGATGGGTCGCGAGATTCACCTCCGCGCGCCCGACGCCCGGCACCGCTGCGAGCGCCCGCTCCACTCTCAAGGCGCAGGTCGCGCAGGTCATCCCGGAAATGACCAGCTCGCGCCTCACCGCCAGGTCTCCTCGAGCCTCATCGGTCAGGCGAGGCCGCCGTTGAAGCCTGCCGCTTCCACCGCCCGGATCAGGTCCGCGGCGCTGGCCGTTCCCGTCACGGTCGCCAGGCCCTTCGCCAGGTCAACCCGGGCCTCGGCCACGCCGGGGACCTGGGACAGGGCGCGGCCGACCGCCCCCGCGCAGCCGCCGCAGGTCATGCCGGAGACCGCGAGCACCACCGCGCCGGCGGACTCATTCGAGCTTTGAGCAGTCATCGGGATACTCCTTCCAGTTCACTGGAAGCTATATAAGGCCTCCCCCCGCTGGAAGGTCAAGCTGTATTACTATGGTCGACCCCATCGATTCCCATACGGAGCATCCCATGGCCGCAGAGAAATTCCCGATCGACCTCACCCAGCTGCGGCCGCTGAAGCTCGATCCGAAACTGAGCGCGCTCACCGACGCCCAGAAGGCGGACCTGCGCCACAACATCCAGCTGTGCCGCGATGCGATCGTGTTCTTCACGGCGCTCGCCGGCGCCAAGGGCCTCTCCGGGCACACGGGCGGAGCGTACGACACGGTGCCGGAGGTCATGATCATCCGCGCGTTCATTGCGGGCGGCGCGCCGATCGTGCCGGTGCTCTACGACGAGGCCGGCCACCGCGTGGCCACTCAGTACCTGCTCTCGGTCCTCGACGGGGCCATGCCCGCCGAGCGGCTGCTGCACTATCGCGAGTTCGAGAGCGGCCTGCCCGGACATCCGGAGAGGATGCTGACGCCGGGCGTCGCGTTCAGCTCGGGCCGGCTCGGGCATCTGTGGGCGTTCTGCAACGGAGTCGCGATGGCGAATCCCGGCAAGGCCGTCGCTCTGCTGGGCTCCGACGGCAGCCAGATGGAGGGCGACAATGCCGAGGCGGCGCGCCTGACGGTCGCGCAGCAGCTCAACATCAAGGTGCTGATCGACGACAACAACGTCACGATCTCGGGACACCCGCAGGAGTACATGGTCGGCTACGATCTCAGCCGCACGCTGGCCGGCTATGGCCTCAACATCGAGACCACGATGGGCGAGGATCTCGAGGCGCTCTACGTGGATCTCGCGCGCGCCTTCTCCGATACGCTGCCGCGCGGGATCGTGATCAAGCGCCTGATGGCGCCGGGAATCGCCGGGGCCGAAGGCAGTCCCCACGCGCACGAGGTGCTGAAGACCGAGACGGCGATCCAGTATCTCGAAGCGCGCGGCGGCTACGAGCAGGCGATCGCCCTGCTGAAGGCGGCGCGTCCCGAGAAGAGTCCGCTCACCTACCGCGGCTCCTCCGGCGCCGGCAAGAACCGTGACGATTTCGGCAAGGTCGTGAACGAGATCCTCGACGGCATGAGCGAGGCGCAGCGCCTCGCCGCCGTCAAGGTGTTCGACAACGACCTCGAGGGCTCCTGCGGGCTGCAGCACATCCGCAAGAAGCATCCGGAGGTGTTCGTTCGCGGCGGCATCATGGAGCGGGGCAACTACTCCGCCGCCGCGGGCTTCGGCTCACAGCCCGGGCGGCAGGGGATCTTCGCCACCTTCAGCGCCTTCCTCGAGATGTGCGTGAGCGAGATCACCATGGCTCGCCTCAACTTCTCCAACGTCCTCGCCCATTTCAGCCACAGCGGCGTCGACGACATGGCCGACAACACCTGTCACTTCGGCATCAACAGCATGTTCGCCGACGGCGGCGTGACGCCCGTGCACGGCGCGGACACGACCCGGCTCTATTTTCCGGTCGACCAACACCAGTTCGCGGCGTGCATCAAGCGCGTCTTCAACGACCCGGGGCTGAGATTCGTGTTCACGACCCGCGCCCCGGTCCCCGACATCCTCGATGACGGCGGCAAGCCTCTCTACCAGGGTCAGCCGTTCGAGCCCGGCAAGGACTACATCGTGCGCGCCGCGCCACCCGGCGGCGGTTATGTGGTGGCCGTGGGAGAAACCGTATACCGCGCGCTGGACGCGGTCATCGGGCTTGCGGAGAAAGGAATCAAGGTGGGCCTCATCAACAAGCCGACCGTGAACCTCGTCGACCGCGAGATGATGCGGCGGCTCGCGAGCGCGCCCTTCGTGCTGGTCGCCGAGGGTTGGAACGTGCGCACCGGGCTCGGCAGCCGCTTCGGCAGCTACCTGCTGCAAGCCGGCTTCAAGGGTCGCTACGACCACATCGGCACCCACCTGGAAGGCAGCGGCGGCCTGTGGCAGCAGATGGGCCATCAGGGCCTCGACCCCGCCGGGATCAGGAAGGCCGTGCAGGCATTGCTCGACTGACCGCGCCGCGCAGCAGCATGTGACGGATGTTCAGGCTCTCGGGATCGAGCAGCACGATATCCGCGGGCGCGCTCACCGCGAGAAAGCCGTGTTGGCCCTCCAGGCCCGCGGCGCGGGCCGGCGCCGAGGTCACCATGGTTAGCGCCGTCTCCAGCGGCAGCTCCACCGCCCGCACGAGCCGCCGCAGCGTCCCGATCATATCGATGTGCACGCCGGCCAGCGACCCGCGCGCGTCGACCAGCCGGCCCTCGTGCAGGCGCAGCGTTGCGCCATAGAGCTCGAACTCGGGCGGCCCGTGCACCGTCGGCATGGCGTCCGTAACCGCGAACACCGCGCCGGGACCGCGCTTGGCGCGCACCGCCAATCGCAACATCGTGTCCGCCACATGGTGTCCGTCCGCGATGATCCCGCACCACGCCGCGCTGTCGAGCGCGACACCCGCCAGCCCCACGCTCTTGGTCCGCAGGGGAGGCATCCCGTTGAAAAGGTGAGTGAAGAGACTGGCGCCGGCGGCGAGCGCATCCCGCGTCTGCCGCTCGGTCGCGCCGCTGTGCCCGATGGACACCCGCACCCCCAGGGCGACCAGGTCCGCGAGTGCGCCCCGGGGCAGCCGCTCCGGCGCCACGGTCAGTATCACGGGAATATCCCTGGCGCGCAGGCGGCGCAACAGCGACCAGGTGTGCTCATCCAACGGGCGGATGTACTCGAGCGCGTGCGCACCGCGATAGTCGGGTGAGATGTGGGGACCTTCGATGTGCATGCCCGCGACACCGTGTTGGCCGTGGGTGGCGAGCACCGCTTCGACCGCCCTCGTCATGACCTCGGGCGTGGTCGTGATCAGCGTCGGCAGCCAGGCGCCGGTCCCGCCCTTGCGGTGCGCGGCCGCGATCGCGGCCAGTGCCTCGGGCGTGGGCTCGTTGTTGAGGAGCACGCCGCCGCCGCCGTTGACCTGCAGATCGACGAATGCCGGGCAGGCGATGCAGTCGCTGCGCACAGAGGGGGCGCCGTCGGCGATGGACTGAGGCGCCTCGACCACCGCCGTGATCCATCCCGCATCGATGCGCAGCGCCGTGGCCCCGCGCAATCGTGTCCCGTCGAAGAGCTTTGCCGGGCGCAGCCACCAGGGCCCGGCCGCCGGCGGCTCGAGAGGCGCATCAGCCGCCGTCGCCGCCGCGGCCTTCATCCCGTCCGCGGGCGGAAATACGGTTGCAGCGCGCCCTGGATGGCGGCCAGGACGAGCGAGAGCGCGAGGCCCCCGGCCGCGGGCCGCAGTCCGTCCGCGCGCTCGATCACCTCCGCATCGAAGTAGTCGCGCAGCACGTAAAGCGGCGGCTGGATCGCATCGATGCGCTCATAGAGCGCCGCCACGGCCTCCCGTGCCGCGGCCTGCGGCCAGTAATACCGCACTCGGTCCGCATAACTGTGGTGGCGCAGCCAGCGGCGCTCGGCTGCGGTGCCGTGATAGTGCTCGCGCCAATGCCGCGGCTCGGCCAGCATCAACTGCTCCATCACATCGGCCAGCGAAGGACGCGCCTCGCGGCCGCCCAGCGCGCCGCTCATCGCATCCAGAGTATACAGCGCGCGGCGGTAGGCATCCGTGAGCGCAGGTCCGACTTTGAGAATGGCGAAGTGTCCGGCGCCCAGCGCCGCCAGGGCCCGCGGCCGCTGATAGTCGGTGGAATGCGCCTCGAAACACATGCGCGGCTGCCCCCGCAGGGCCTGCGCCAAGCCGCCGGCGCCCGCCGCTTCGAAGTGCACCACGTGCGTTGGAGAGAATTCGACGCCGGGTTGGACCACGAGCGCCGCGACACGCTCCCAAGCGGCCGGCGCAATCGCGAAGGCATCCCGATGCAATTTGATGACCTCGGCGGCATCGTGCGGCTGCGTCGGGCGCAGCGTTTCCTCTTCCGCGAGCGCCCCGCCAGGCCGCGGCACCTCCGTTCCGATAACGTAGGCGAGCGCCGACGCGCTCGGCGCGGCGCGCTCGCACTCGGCGGCAAGCTGCGCGGCACGGGCCGCGCACAGAGCGGCGGGCAGCGGCTGCGGATCGTCGGCGCAGGGCTCGGAGCAGTCGAGATGAATCTTCTCGAAGCCGGCGCGCACGTACGCCCGCACCAACTCTGCCGCGGATTCCATGGCCGCCGCTGCCGTTCCGCCGCGCCAGACCTGCGGGCCCAGATGGTCGCCGCCGAGCACGAGCTGCTCCGGGTCGAGCCCGAGCCTGCCCGCCAGCGCCGTCAGCCGCTGCGCGAACTGCGCCGGAGTCATCCCGGTGTAGCCGCCGGATTGGTTGACCTGATTGCTGGTCGCCTCCACCAGCAGGAGGCTCGCCTGCTCACGCGCCAGGAGCAGTGCCGCGGTCAGCACCTCCGGCTGCGTCGAGCACACCGACGGCAGCACCTCGCCGCTGCCGGCCCTGTTGCGCGCGATCAGATCCCACATTCGCTGGATCATGCCGGTCGGCTCCGGGTTCAGGATTGGGCCAGGAGCAGCGCCGCGCCGCGCGTCCCGCTGGCGTCGCCGAAGCGCGCGACGGCGAAGCGCGGCTCACGGCCCGCGATCTGGTGGGCGCGATAGATCTGCGCAAGCATTGGCGCGACGTCGGGAATCCGGGACAGCCCGCCGCCGAGCACGACGCAATCCATGTCTATCGTGCACTGCGCGGTATGAATCAACTCCGCCAGAAGGGTCAGCCATTGGCGCAGCGCCGCGCCCATGGCGGCATCGCCCGCCTGCGCCAGCCGGGCAATCTCCGCGGGCGGGCGGACCTGCGCGTCGTGCCGGGCCGCCAGGCGGGTCAGCCCCGGACCGGACAGCAGCGTCTCGTAGCATCCCATGCGGCCGCATCCGCAAGCCAGGATGGGCAGATGCCATTGCGCGACGAGCCGCGCCGGCAGACCGAAGTGCCCGAGCTCGCCCGGCAGGTCGTTGTAACCCAGCACCAGCCGGCCGTGATGGGTCACCCCGCCGCCGACTCCGGTGCCCAGGATCAGTCCGAGCGTCGTCTCGGCGTCCTCGCCCGCCCCGCCGTTGGCCTCGGAGAGCGCAAAGCACTTGCAGTCATTGGCCATGGCGACGGCGCGCCCGAGCCGATCGATGAGATCCTGGCGCAGCGGCCGGCCGGTCGCCGGAAGGTTGGACGTGAGCGAGCGGCCGCTCACGTGATCGACGAGGCCCGGAAGGCCGATGCCGAGATCGACCGGAGCGCCGGCGCGCGCATCCAGCCAATGAGCCTCCTTGACGATGCAGTCGACGAGCTCCTCGTAGGTCGCGCAGGCCGTGTCCACGCGCCGCCGCTCGAGTGGCTGGAATCGCTCATCGAAGAGACACGTCTCGATTTTGCTGCCGCCGACGTCCATCCCGCCATAGAGCCGCGCCCGCGGCGCCGCCGGCGGATAGATCCGCACGCCCTGGACGACCCGCGACAGTTGGCCGCCCGGGAACGGATCGTCGACATTGAGTCCCATGCGATCCGACCAGGTCACGGCGAGCAGCTGCGCCGGCAGGACATAGAGCGGCACGTTCCAACCCGCCGCGATGCCCGCGAACGGGATATCGACGCCGCTGTCCCCGGCGCCGACCGTGATCACCCGGCCCGGCCCGTACTGCTCGCGCAGCTCGGCGACGACATCGACGTCGTAGCGGCGCGCATCGGCATCGGGGGAGAGGAGGACGACGATCCGCGTCTCGTCGTTCACCAGGGACTTCGGGCCGTGGCGAAATCCGAGCGGCGAGTCCCAGAACGCAGCCACCCGCCCGGCGGTCAATTCCAACACCTTGAGCGCGCTCTCGCGTGCGGCGCCGCCGAGCTCGCCGCCGCCCAGGAACGCCACGCGCTGCGGCGGCGGCAGCGCCGCCGCGAGCTTGCCGGCCGCGGCCAGTACCTCGCGCCCGGCGGCGGCCATCGCCTGCAGAAGGGGGCCGATGTCGGCTATCGGCAGGTCGTCGAAGCACGCGAGCGCATACAGCAACATCGTGCTGTAGCTCGACGTCATGGCGAATCCGGCGTCGTGCGTCTCCGGCGGCAAAACGAGCGCGCGCTGGCGCGGTCCGGCGGAACGCGCCAGCGCGCCGTTCGCGTTGCAGGTGATGTGCAGGCCGCCGGCATCGCTCCGATCGAGCAGCGCGAGGGTCGCCAGCGTCTCCGGGCTCTCACCGCTGCGGCCGAAGGAGACCAGCAGGCGCCGCGTTCCGGGATGCAGCAGCGCCCGCGGATGCGCCACCAGCTCCGTCGTCGGCACGGCCCGGTACCGCATCGCCGTCCGCCGCTCATTGAGATAGGCGCTCACGGATTCGCCGATGAAGGCGGAAGTGCCCGCGCCGCAGAACCAGACTTCCTCGTAGCCGCGCGCCCGAATCCAGCCGCGCACGTCCTCCGCCAGGGCGGGCAAGTCGCGGGCGGCGGTGAGCCAGACATCCGGCTGGTGCATCGCCTCCCGATACGTCTGCGACCCGAGCAGCCCGTCGCGCCCTGCTTCCGGTTTCACCGCCGCTCCCGCCGCCGGGTCGCGGCCCGTTGCCCGGTGCGCGGATCGATGCAGTGCACCGCCACGCCCAGCCTCTCGAGCTGCTGTACCAGGACCGGATCGACCCCGGTGTCGGTCACGATGACCTGCGCCCTGCGGATGTCGCAGATGCGATGCAGGCTCGGGGTGCCGAACTTCGAGGAGTCGGCCAGCACCACCACGCGGTCGCTGGCGCGGATCATCGCGGCGTTCTTCTGCGCCTCCTCCTCGTTGAAGGTACTGAGGCCCAGCCGCAGGTCGATGGCGTCCGCGCCCAGGAAGAACGTATCGAAATGCATCTCCGCCAGGAACCGCTCGATGAACCGCCCGCCGATCGACATGGTGTCATAGCGCACCGTCCCGGCCGGCACGATGACCTCGTGGTGCGCGTAGCGCTTCAGCAGGTTGACGATCTCCAGGTCGGCCGTGAGGATCGACAGCTCGCGCACGTCGCCCAGCTGGGTCGCGAACGTGCGCAGCGTCGAACCCGAATCGATGATGATCGATCGCTCGCGGCCGATGAGGCTGGCCGCGTAGCGCGCGATGGCCCGCTTCTTGTCGACGTTGACCTGCTCCCGATCCGAGATGTCGGGAGCGATCAGGTTGAGGCGGAACTCCGGCAGCTCGCGCGCCAGTGACTTCGCCAGCTCGATGCGGAACTCGGGCACCCCTCTGCAGCCGTAGTGCTTGCAGTAGCGGACGATGCTCGGCTCGCTGACGCCGGCCCCGGCGGAAATGGCCCGCAAGGGCGCGTGCATGAACGAGTCCGGATCGGCAACGAGATAATTCGCGATTCGCCCGAAGGCCTTCGACACATGGCCGATGTCGGCGCGAATGCGCTCGAGCAGGTCCCCCGTGGGACGGCCGGCGGCCGCGCCGGGATGCGGCGGCGGCAGCCGCGCGCCGGTCTCCTCCCGCCGTGGGCTGCGACTCATCAGCCGGCTCCCGCCAGTGCGTGTGCGCCGTGCGCGCGCCGCTGCGCGTACAGCGCGTAGGCCACCATGACGGCGTACATGGGCACGAGAGCCAGGTACGCCATCTGGTTGCCGACGACACGCGCCAACAGCCCGTAACAGGGCGGTACGACGGCGCCACCGACGATGGCCATGATCATGATGGCCGCGCCGGTCTTCGTGTGCTCACCGAGGCCGGTGAGTGCGATGGGGAAGATGGCCGGCCAGAGCACGGCATTGGCGAAGCCGAGCGAGGCGACGAACAGCACGCTCAGCATGCCGTGCGTCAGGGTGATCGCGACCGTCAGAGCCATCCCCGCCCCGGCGGACAACGCCAGCGCACGCTGCTGGCTCAGGCGCTTCGGAATCAGCACGATACCGCAAAGGTAGCCGAGAACCATGGCC